>NZ_JBIUCH010000003.1:229010-387041 GCF_044548625.1 Micromonospora sp. NPDC051925
CGAGGCACGGGCGAGGCACGGGCGCGAGGCACGGGCGAGGCACGGGCGCGAGGCACGGGCGAGGCACGGGCGCGAGGCACGGGCGAGGCACGGGCGCGAGGCACGGGCGAGGCACGGGCCAAGACCACAGCACGGGCAAGGCGGGGCGGGTGCCGAGCCAAGGCGGGGACACGGGCCAGGGCCGGGGCATCGGAGGCCGGGCATGCCAGTCGGCACCGGGCGCGGGCGGTCCACACCGGGCGTGGGGTTGGCGCGGTGCCGGGCAGGACTGAGACGAAGCTGTCACGGTGTCGCCCCTGGCGTCTTCGTCCCCGAGGCGCGACGATGACCCGGGAAATCCCCGCCTGCTCCCCCGTAGACGACTTGGGAGAACAACCATGAGTCAACCGCGCTCGCGCGGTCGGGCCGTGCTGCGTCACCTCGCCGCGCCGGCCCTCGCCTTGGCCGTCGTGGCCAGCCTGCCCATCACCAGCCGCGCCACCACGCAGCCGGTCGACGCCGCCCCCGGGGCCGGCCTCGCCCCGGTCGCCGTCTCGTACGCCATCGCGACGGGCGGCGAGGTCAAGGGCCAGTTCCTCAGTTACAACGACTTCCACGGCGCGATCGACCCGCCCGGCGGCAGTGGCGCCACCGTCAACGGCACCCCGGCCGGTGGGGTGGAGTACCTCGCCACCTGGCTGAAGAAGCTGCGCACCGAGGCGAAGGCCGAGGGTCGGGTCACCACCACCGTCGGCGCGGGTGACCTGATCGGGGCCTCCCCGCTGGTCAGCGCCGCGTTCCACGACGAGCCCACCATCGAGCTGATGAACCAGGTCGGCCTGGACATCAGCTCGGTCGGCAACCACGAGTTCGACGAGGGCGTCAACGAGCTGCTCCGGATCGACAAGGGTGGCTGTCACCCGGTCGACGGCTGCCAGGACGGCGACGGCTTCAAGGGCGCGAAGTTCACCTACCTCGCCGCCAACACCATCAACAAGAAGACCAAGCTGCCGATCCTGCCCCCGATCGACGTCAAGTTCGTCGGCGGCGTGCCGGTCGGCTTCGTCGGGGTCACCCTGGAGGGCACCCCGGGCATCGTCAACCCGGCCGGCATCAAGGACGTCACCTTCGCCGACGAGGTCCAGACCGCCAACAAGTGGGGCGGCCTGCTCAAGCTCTTCGGTGTCAAGGCGATGGTCCTCCTGGTGCACGAGGGTGGCACGCAGTCCGCGCCACCGACCACCCCGGGTGTCTCCGACTGTGCCAACTTCTCCGGCCCGATCGTGGACATCGTGAAGGGCCTGCGGCCGGAGTTCGGCGTGGTGGTCTCCGGGCACACCCACCGCTTCTACTCCTGCTCGCTGCCGAACTCCTCGGGCAAGCCGAGCGTGGTCACCAGCGCCGGCAACAACGGCCAGTTGGTCACCGACATCGACTACTCGCTGGACCGCCGTACCGGCCGGTTCACCGGCATCACCGCGAAGAACGTGATCGTGGAGAACGGCGTACGCAACGCCGACGGCAGCTGGCAGCAGACCGGCGGCGTGTTCGCCAAGAACCCGGCCCTGGTCGACGCGGGCGCGAAGGCGCTGGCCGACAAGTACCGGACGGCCGTCGCCCCGATCGCCAACCGGGTGGTCGGGAAGATCAGCGCGGACATCGTCCGGGACGCCAAGCCCAACGGGGAGAGCCCGATGGGTGACGTGATCGCCGACGCGCAGCTGGCGTACACGAAGGGCGACGGGGCGCAGCTCGCGCTGATGAACCCCGGTGGCGTCCGGGCCTCCCTGTCGTACGGGGCCGCGGCCGGTGGTGAGGCCCCGGGCGAGGTGACCTACGGCGAGGCGTTCACCGTGCAGCCGTTCAACAACCTGGTGGTCACCCAGACGTTCACCGGCGCGCAGCTCAAGAACGTGCTGGAGCAGCAGTTCGTCGGCTTCAACGGGCAGACCGCCCAGCGCATCCTCCAGCCGTCGGCCGGGTTGACCTACTCGTACGACAGCACCGCGCCGGCCGGCTCGCGGGTCAGCGCACTGACCCTCAACGGCACCCCGATCGACCCGGCGGCCAGCTACCGGGTCACCACGAACGACTTCCTCGCCAACGGTGGGGACGGGTTCACCGAACTGTCGGCCGGCACCGGCCGGACCACGGCACCCGGCTTCGACGTGGACGCCCTGGTGGCGTACCTGGGCGCCGGGGAACCGGTTGCCCCGACCGCGGCCGACCGCATCACCCGCCTCGGCTGACCGGGTCGGAGGGGCCCTGGTCATCGCACCTGCGTGCGGTGGGAAGGGGCCCCTCCGGCCCGGTAGCCGGGTCTGCTTGCGCGGACCGGCCCCCGGTCGGCATACTCGATGGCGTGATCGATCGGCGTTCCTACTTTTGCTACGGCACCGGGAGTCCGGCTGCCGTGGGTCGCGCCTGATCGACAGGACCTACGAAAGCCCCGGGCTCGGAGAGCCCGGGGCTTTTTCGTCCCGGGATCCGAACACCGGGCCCGAGACCCGAGGGGTACGACGATGATGACTGACGTGGTGGAGTCCAGCGATGGCCTCGCGCAGCATGACGACCCGGCCGAGGCCGACCCGACGGGGGCCGACCCGACCGGAGCCGCTGCTGCCCGTACCGGCACCGGTGACACGGCGGCGGCCGAGCGGATCGTGGCGATCAGGGAACGGATCGACGAGATCGACCGCACCCTCATCGCGCTCTGGCAGGAGCGCGCGGCGCTCTCCCAGGAGGTCGGGGTGACCCGGATGGCCTCCGGAGGCACCCGGCTGGTGCTCTCCCGGGAGCGGGAGATCCTGGAACGGTTCCGCCGGGAGTTGGGGGCCGACGGCACCCAACTGGCGCTGCTGCTGCTGCGGGCCGGACGCGGGCCGCTGTAACCACGCACCACGGCGCAGGCGGGGCCGACAGCACGGCCAGAGCCACGACGCGGGCAGGCCAGCCAGCACCGGCCAGGGCCACGGCGCGGGCAGGCCAGCACGGCCAGGCCGGCCAACGGTCAGGGGACACCAGCGGGCCGGACCAGCCAGCGGTCAGGCCAGCCAGCGGGGGCGGCGGACCGGCCGGAAACGACGGACCGCCTGCCGCCGTCGGGCTGACGGTGGCAGGCGGTCCGGGTGTCTCACACCTCGTGGGTGGCGACGATCTCCCGCTTCTCGGCGAAGTGGCAGGCGCTCGGGTGGTCCGAGCCGGACCGGATCTCCAGCAACGGTGGCTGCTCGGCGCAGACGTCCTGCGCCTTCCAGCACCGGGTACGGAACCGACAGCCCGACGGCGGGCTGATCGGGGAGGGCACGTCACCGGTGAGCCGGATGATCGCCTTGTTGTCCCGCAGCGTCGGGTCCGGCACCGGCACCGCCGACAGCAGCGCCTGGGTGTACGGGTGGGTCGGCCGCTCGTAGATCTCGTCCTCGGTGCCGATCTCCACGATCTTGCCGAGGTACATCACCGCGACCCGGTCGGAGAGGTGCCGCACCACCGACAGGTCGTGGGCGATGAAGACGTACGACAGGCCCAGCTCGCTCTGGAGCTGCTCCAGCAGGTTCATCACCTGTGCCTGGATCGAGACGTCCAGGGCGGAGACCGGCTCGTCGCAGACGATCACCTCGGGACGCAGGGCGAGCGCGCGGGCGATGCCGATGCGCTGCCGCTGGCCGCCGGAGAACTGGTGCGGGTACCGGTGGATGTGCTCCGGGTTGAGGCCCACCAGGTCGAGCAGTTCCTTGACCTTGTCCCGGCGGCTGCCCTTCGGCGCCACCTCCGGGTGGATCTCGAACGGCTCACCGATCAGGTCACCGACCGTCATCCGCGGGTTCAGCGAGGTGTACGGATCCTGCATCACCAGCTGGATCTGCCGGCGCAGCCGCCGCAGCGCGCCACCGGAGAGCTTGGAGATGTCCTGGCCCTTGTAGTGCACCGTGCCGGCGGTCGGCTTCTCCAGGTTCATCAGGACCCGGCTCAGCGTCGACTTGCCACAGCCCGACTCGCCGACCACGCCCAGCGTCTCGCCGGCCCTCAGGTCGAACGAGACGCCGTCGACCGCCTTGACCTGACCGATGGTCTTCTTGAGGACGATGCCCCGGGTGACCGGATAGTGCTTGACCAGGTCACGGACTTCGATGATGTGCTCAGTCACGGTTCACCAGCTCCTCGGCGAAGTGGCAGGCGCTGGCCCGGCCGGTGCCGATCTGCAGCAACGGGGGGAGCTCCTCGCGGCACACCGGCTGCGCCATCGGGCAACGCGGGTTGAACGGGCAGCCCGGCGGGATGTTCATCAGGTTCGGCGGGAGGCCCTTGATGGTCCGGAGCTGCTGCCCCTTCTCGTCCATCCGGGGGATCGAGTTGAGCAGACCGTGGGTGTACGGGTGCCCCGGCTTGGCGTACAGGTCGTGGACGTCGGCTTCCTCGACGATCCGGCCGGCGTACATGACCGCGATCCGGTCCGCGACGTCGGCGACCACGCCGAGGTCGTGGGTGATCAGGACCATGCCCATCCGGCGCTCCCGCTGGAGTTCGCCGAGCAGGTCCATGATCTGGGCCTGCACGGTCACGTCCAGCGCGGTGGTCGGCTCGTCCGCGATCAGCACCTCCGGGTCCAGCGCCAGCGACATCGCGATCATCGCGCGCTGCCGCATACCGCCGGAGAACTGGTGCGGGAAGTTGCTGAACCGGCCCTTGGCGTTCGGGATCTTGACCTGGTCGAGCATCTCGATCGCGCGCTTCTTGGCGTCCGCGCGGCTCATCCCGCGTCGGACCCGGAACTGCTCGGCGATCTGGAACCCGACGGTGAAGACCGGATTCAACGCGGAGAGCGAGTCCTGGAAGATCATCGCGATGCCCTCGCCACGGATGCGACGGCGCTCCTCGGCGGACATGGTGAGCATGTCCTTGCCGTGGAAGCGGACCTTTCCGCCGGTGACGAAGCCGGGCGGCGTGTCCAGGATGCCCATGATGGTCTGCGCGGTGACGCTCTTGCCGGAGCCGGACTCGCCGAGCACGGCGAGGGTCTCCCCCGCGTCGACGTGGTACGTGACTCCGTTGATGACCTTGGCGACGCCGTCCCGGGTACGGAACTCCACCCGCAGGTCGTCGACCTCGAGCAGCCGACCCGAGGGGGGGCCGGATCCGTCGGCGCCGGGCGCGGACTGCTCGGAAACGAGAATCTCGGACAACTCAGTTCCCCTATCGGAGCTTCGGGTCGAGGGCCTCGCGGACGGCCTCGCCGAGCATGACGAAGCTCAGCACGGCGGTGACGAGGAACGCGGAGGGGAAGAAGAGCAGGTTGGGCGCGACTCGGATGTAGTTCTGCGCCTCACTGATCATGATGCCCCAGGACACGACCGGGCTCTTCAGGCCGACGCCCAGGAAGGAGAGCGTCGCCTCGGCGCCGATGAAGGAGCCGACCATGATCGTCCCGTACACCAGCAGCGGAGCCAGGCAGTTCGGCAGCAGGTGCTTGAGGATGATCCGCCCGGTCCCCGCGCCCAGCGCGCGAGCCGCCATGATGTAGTCGGCTTCCTTGGTGGACAGCACCGAGGAGCGCATCAGCCGCATCACGACCGGCCAGCTCAGCAGCACCAGCGAGGCGATGACCAGGCCCATGATCTTCCACTTGCTGTTGCTCGTCCCGGACCCGTTGAACGTGGTCAGGATGACGATCGCACCGAGCACGAACGGCAGGCCGAAGAAGACGTCGGCGATCCGGGAGAGCAGCGCGTCCACCCAGCCGCCGCGGTAGCCGGAGACGACACCCATCAGGCCACCGAAGAACAGCGTGCCGATCACGGACAACAGCGCCACCACGATGGAGGCGCGGGCCCCGTAGATGACCCGGGCGTAGACGTCGCGGCCCTGCACGTCGTAGCCGAACCAGGCGGTCGACGACGGCTTGCCCAGGCTGTTGGTGAGGTTGCCGTTCACCGCGTCGCCGGTGCTGAACAGTGACGGGAAGGCCGCCATCACGATGAACACCACGATGAAGAAGGCGGGGATCCAGAACAGCGGCTTGCGGCGCAGGTCGCGCCAGGCGTCGCCGAGCAGACCGCGGGGCTTCTCCTTGCGGGCGCTCTCCGGCAGACCGGCGTCGGCGGGGGCACCGATCTGGCCCGGCTGCTCGGGGCGCGGGGTACTGACGATCGAGGCGGTGGAGGGGTCACTCATAGCGGATCCTCGGGTCCAGGGCGGCGTAGAGCAGGTCGACCAGCAGGTTCATCAGCAGGTAGACCAGCACCAGCACCACCACGATGGAGACAACGGTAGCGCTCTCCTTGGTGACGATCGACCGGTAGACCTGCCGGCCGATGCCGTTGATGCCGAAGATGCCCTCGGTGACGATCGCACCGCCCATCAGGGCACCGAGGTCGGTGCCGAGGAGGGTGACCACCGGGATCAGCGAGTTACGCAGCAGGTGCACCCCGACCACCCGGCGCATCGGCAGACCCTTGGCGATCGCGGTGCGCACGTAGTCGGCCCGCCGGTTCTCGGCGATGCTCGTCCGCGCCACCCGGGCGATGTACGCCGTCGATGCGCTGCCCAGCACGAAGCCGGGGATGATCAGCTCGGAAAGCAGCATGTCACTGGAGACGGTCGGCTTGACGATGCCCCACTGCACGCCGAAGAGCCACTGCAGCACGAAGCCGACCACGAAGACCGGCAGCGCGATCAGGAACAGCGTGGAGACCAGCACCAGGTTGTCCAGGAAACCGTTGCGACGCAGGCCGGTGAGCACGCCCGCGGTGAGGCCGATGCCCGCCTCGATGACCAGCGCCACCAGGGCGAGCTTCAGCGTGTTGGGGTACGCCGTCGCGATGATGTCGTTGATCGACTGGCCGCTGAACGTCTGCCCGAAGTCGCCCTTGAGGAGGTTCTGCATGTAGATCGCGTACTGGACGAAGACGTTCTCGTCGAGGTGGTACTTGGCCGTCATGAAGTCGATGTAGTTCTGCGGGCATCTCCGCTCGCCGCACTTGCCCGCGAACGGGTCACCCGGCACGGCCCAGACGAGCGCGTAGATCAGGAAAGTGGTGCCGATGAACACCGGCACGAGTTGGAGCAGCCGTCTCAAGAGATAGCGGCCCATGGGGTGGTCCTCCAGACAGGGGGCGCGTCGGACGGCCGACACGGGGTGACAACGTGCGAGGCGGATGTGGTGACATCTTCTCGCGGAACTGCCCCGAGTCGGGCCCGCCGGATGTGGCGAGCCCGACCCGGGGTCAGCGCGAACGGATCAGAGCTCGACCGAGGAGAGGTCCAGCTCACCGACGTTGTTCAGCTCGATCTTCTTGATCTTCTCCGAGTGGCCGGACTGCTGGCCGTAGAAGTAGATCGGGATGGTCGGGACGTCAGCGTCGACCTTCTTGAGGACCTCGGCGAACTGCTGGTGCGAGGCCTCCAGGCTCGGCGCGCCACTGGCGGCCTTGGCGCCGGCGTCGACCTCGGGGTTGTTGTAGAGGCCGTCGTTGGAGGAGCCACCCTTGACGAAGAGCGGGTTCACCCAGTTCTCGATGTCCGGGTAGTCCTGCTGCCAGGCAGCCCGGTACGGGCCCTTCATCGAGTGGGCGTCGATGTTCTGGCGGAACACCGCGAAGGTCGGGATGCCCTCGGCCCGAGCCTCGATGCCGAGGTTGGTCTTGACCTGCTGGGCAACGGCCTCCATCCAGTCCTTGTGGCTGGAGTCGGCGTTGTAGTAGAAGACCATCTCACCGGTGAAGCCGCCGGCCTCGGTCAGCAGCTGCTTCGCCTGGGCGGCGTCGAACTTGCAGGAGGTGCAGTTGCCGGCCGGGGCGCCCGGGGTGAGCGGGTTGGCCCAGCTGTCGGCCGGCTTGCGGGTGCCGAAGAAGATCTTGTCCGAGATGTCCTGCCGGTTGATCGCCAGGGAGACGGCGCGACGCAGCTTCGGGTCCTGGAAGCGCTTGTCGTAGATCGGGAACGCGATGAACGCGGTCGTCGGGGTGACCGTGCTCAGGGCCCGGGCGCCCAGGTCGGCCTTGTACTTCTCGCCGGCCAGCGCCGAGGTGGGGATCGACTCCAGGAAGTCCAGGTTGCCCGAGAGCAGGTCCGCGTAGGCGGCGTTCTCGTCCTGGTACAGCTTGACGTTGACGTCCTTGACCTTGACCTTGTCGCGCAGGTTGTAGTCGTCGAAACGCGTCAGCTTGATCGAGACGTTGTCTTCCCAGGAAACGAACTTCACCGGGCCGTTGGCGATCGGCTTCTTGCCGAACTCTTCCGGCTTCTGGGTGAAGAACACGTCCGGCAGCGGCATGAAGGCGCTGTAGCCGAGCTTGGTCGGGAAGACCGCGGTCGGCGCGGACAGGGTGACCTCGAAGGTCTGGTCGTCGACGACCTTCAGGCCGGACATCTCCTTGGCAGCCGGCTCCGGGGCCTTCTTCGGGCCGTCGTCGTCCGGGTCCACCGAGGTGACCTGGTCGTAGCCGGCGATGTCGGCGAAGAAGCTGCCGTTCGCCGCACCGTTCGGGCTGTAGGCGGCCCAGTTCCAGGCCTTGACGAAGCTCTCCGCCTTCACCTCGGTACCGTCGTGGAACTTGGTACCCTTCTTGATCTTGATGGTGAAGACCTTGGAGTCCTTGGTCTCGATGGACTCGGCCAGCGCGTTGCGCGGGGCGCTACCGTCGTTCGGGTACTCGACCAGGCCGGTCCACAGGTCGTCAATGATCTTGCCGCCACCGGTCTCGGTGGTGTTCGCCGGAACCAGCGGGTTCTGCGGCTGGACGCCGTGGATGGTGATCGCACCGTCCGCGGTCGCGGCGGAGTCGCTCTCGCCGCCGCCGTCACTGCTGGAGCAACCGCTGACGACCAGCGCGGCGGCCATGCCGACCGCGATGGCGCCGGTTGCCCGGTTCGAGACTCTCATTCCGAGGGGCCTCCTCTTTCTAACCAGTTCCGTCGTGGGTTTCACGCACGTGTGGGGGTGACACCGCCGACGACCTCGTTGTCGCAGGTCATCGGTTTACCGCAGAGAAATCGGGACACCCCAGGGGGACCGATCCGCCGGGCCACCCCACCTCCCGCGCTCGACGCCACGCAGGCTCGACGGCCACGCGCGTGCTCAGCAGCGGTTTCGTGGCAGGCGGGACGTGCGGAGCGCCTCGCTTCGAGGGTGAGGTGCTGCAACTGTGACACCCACTGGCCCATTACGTGAAGGTGCCGTTATCAAGCCGTTAGTCGGGTGCCGCGTAGCCGATACTTGAGAAAAGATCATGAGTTGCCCCGGTCGTACCGCTCTGAGCAGGAAAGACAGCAAGTCAGCTCGGCCAGGTCGCGACCGCGCAGTGAGCGGTGTGAGCTTCCCCGCCGCCCGGTCGACGCGTGGCGGACGTCCACCGAGCGTTGGCCGATTTTGCCCATCCGGATGATGGCCTGTTCGTCCGGGCGGAGAAAAGTCCCAGCCGGGCGGCCGACGACATCCAGCTCGCACCACCGATCGGACCACCAGAGGTCGACGAAGACCCGGCCCGGCGTCCGGAGACGGGCCGGCCCCGGCACCATCGGGTGCCGGGGCCGGAGTATCCCGTTCGTCAGACGGTGAAGCGGACCTTGCGACGGCGGACCAGCAGCACGGCCACCGCGCCGAAGGCGAGCAACGCCAGCCCGGCCAGGGCGGCCATCGCGATCGGCGATCCGGTCAGCGGCAGTCCGCCGCCGCTGCTGGCCGGCGAGGTCGACGGCGCCGGGCTGACCGGCGGCGACGAGGACTCCGCCGGGGCGGACGGCGACGGTGACGGCGAGTCTGTTGACGGTGACGGCGACCCGGACGGCGAGACCGACGGCGAGACCGACGGCGACGGCGACGCGGGGGCGGCGGCGAAACTCGCCGCCGCGGCGGCGGTGACCGAGGTCCCGGTGCTCCCACCCAGGATCAGCTTCTGCTTCGCGTTCTTGCCGCCGGAGAAGAGGAAGACCCGACCGAAGGAGACCGAGTCCTGGGCGGAGACGGTCACGGTGACCCGGCCGGCGGCGGTGGCGGTCAGCCAGAACCGGCCGCCGTTGGTGGTCGTGCCGACCGGACGGCCCTCGGCGTCGACGGCGGTCCCACCGTCGACCTTCACCGCGATCTCCCCGGCCGGCCCGTGCACGGTGAACGGTCCGGCCCGACCGCCGGTGGTCGCGGTGGCGGACGCCGGGTCGAGGCTCAGCTCGGCCTTCGGCTCCGGCTGGTCGGTGGCGTTCTTCACCAGGTAGTCGTGGACCCGCCGGATCACGTCGTACTCGGCGGCGGCCGTCAACCCACGCTCCCAGTCGCCCAGGACGATGCCGTCGCTGAAGTGCCAGACGGCGGTCTGGGTGCCGAAGTAGAGCAGCGTGTCGCGCCGGGAGTCGGGCAGCCCGCCGGGCAGGGTGGCCCCGGCCGCGGCGAGCAGCTTCGCCCGGTCGGCGTTGGGGTAGCCGTGGGTGAGCACCCACTGCACCTTGCCGAGGTTCTTCACCTCCGACTGGCCCCAGGTGCCCTCGGCGTACTCGCCGTTACGGGCCACCGGGGTGTGGAAGTCGATGCAGAAGACCGGCACGGTGCCGTCCTTCAGCTCCAGGGCCAGCGCCGAGGTCTGCTGCGCCCGGCCGTCCAGCTTCAACGTGACGCGGGTGTCCGGCACCGCCCGCGCCACACCCTTCGTGACCGTCTCGGCAGCGGCCGGACCGGCTGCGGCGAGCACCAGCGCGCCACCGGTGACGAGCGCCGCGGCGAGCCCCGCCCAGCGTCGTCCTCGTTCTCCGAACATCAGTTCCGTGCACCTCTCCCCAGGGGTAGGCCCGCTCCCGGCGGGCCTGCGTGCGTCGCCGTCCCGCGGGGTCGTGACACCACCCGCTCGCGTGAAGGCGACGGGGCATTATGCGACACGAATTGATCTCTTGTCAGCCCCTGGGGCGATGCTCCCGGAATGAGTGGTGTCAGACGAGTCGCCGGTCCGCCGCCCAGCGGGACAACTCGTACCGGTTGGACATCTGGAGCTTGCGCAGCACGTTCGACACGTGCGTCTCGACCGTCTTGATCGAGATGAACAGCTCCTTGGCGATCTCCTTGTACGCGTACCCCCGGGCGAGCAGGCGTAGCACCTCGCGCTCCCGGTTGGTGAGCTGGTCCAGTTCGGGGTCGGCGACCGGGGCGTCCGGACGGGCCGCGAAGGCGTCCAGCACGAAACCGGCCAGCCGGGGACTGAACACGGCGTCACCGTCGGCGACCCGGCGGATCGCGTCGGTCAACTCACCCGGGGAGATGGTCTTGGTGACGTAGCCACGGGCACCGGCCCGGATCAGCCCGATCACGTCCTCGGCTGCGTCGGACACGCTCAGGGCCAGGAACTTCACCTGCGGGTGGCTACGGCGCATCGCGTCCAGCACCGCCCGGCCACCACCATCGGGCATGTGGACGTCGAGCAGCACCACGTCCGGCCCGGTCGCGGCGATTCGGGCGACCGCCTCGGCCACCGTGCTCGCCTCCCCCACCACCTCGACGTGCGAGCCCAACTCGGCCCGTACTCCGGCCCGGAACATCGCGTGGTCGTCGACGAGGAAGACCCGCAACCGCTCCACCCGGTCCTGCGCGCCGGGCACCGGCTCCATCTGCTGCTCCGCCATCTCAGCTGTCCCTTTCCGCTGTGGAGCCGGTGCCGGTGATCGACAGCATCAACCGGACCTCCGTCCCCTCCCCGGGCTCGGAACGGATCTCCGCCCGGCCACCGTGCCGCTTCATCCGTCCGATGATCGATCCTCGGACGCCGTGCCGGTGATCCTCTACGGTATCCGGGTCGAAGCCCTTCCCCCGGTCCCGGACGAAGACGCTCACCTGCTCCGGCTCGACCTCGGCGTAGAGCGACACCGTCTGCACCCCGGCGTGGCGGGCCGCGTTGACCAGCGCCTCCCGGGCCGCCGCCACCAGCGCACCCACCCGTTCGTCGGTCTCCCGGTCACCCACCACCACCGCCTCGACGGTGATCGCGAAGGTGTCCTCCACCTCTGCGGCAGCCTGCTCCAGCGCCGCCGCGAACCGCTCGGTCGGTGAGGCGGTGGGCTTGTAGAGCCAGTTGCGCAACGACCGCTCCTGGCCCCGGGCGAGTCGCTGCACCGTCTTGACGTCGCTGGCGTTGCGCTGGATCAGGGCGAGGGTGTGCAGCACCTGGTCGTGCACCATGGCGGCCAGCTCGGCGCGCTCCTGCTCGCGGATGCGCCCCTCGCGTTCCGCGCGGAGCTGGTTCCACGTGCGCCACAGCACCGGGGCGGCCACCACCCCGACGCCGGCCAGCCCGACCAAAGCGAAGATCACGCCGTTGATCACCGCGTCGAGGTTCTGCACCGGGGAGTAGACCGCCGCCACCCCGATGATGCCGACGGCGACCAGCAGCGCGCCGCCGGCGAAGCGGAGCAGGAAGGCCCGCCGGTCGCTCTCCTCCACCACCGCGCCGAGCCACGGCACCGGCATCGACCCACCCCACTGCCGGCGGCGCTCCGGCGCGGACTGGTGCCAGATCACTCCGGCGCCGACCGCGATGATCGCCACCAGCCAGCCGGCGGTGCCCGCCGCGCCGACCGAGTCGAAGACCATCACCTGGACCAGCAGCACACCGAGCCCGATCGCCACGAACGGCAACAGCTGCCCGGGGTCACGCCGGGGCGGCGTGGCGGTGTCACCCGGCCGCAACGGCACCACCGCCCAGAACGCCGCATACAGCAGCAGCCCCAGACCACTGAGCCCGAGCAGCACCATGAACGCGACGCGTACCCGCAGCACCGAGATGCCGAGGTGGTCGGCGATGCCGGCGGCCACACCGGCGGCCAGCCGGTGCTCGGGCGCCCGGTAGAGGCGGGGCGGCGGCGGGGTCACGACGCTGATCGGAGGCTCCCTGGTCACGGTGGGTGGCGAGCGGTCACCTGGAGTACGGTGCCGCTCCGATCGTCACACGTGAGGGACAGTCCCGACCACGGGGACGCCCCCGACATCCGCCCGCCGGGATCTCAGGGTGGGGTCAGGGTCGGTTCCGGAGGCAGCTCGGCCCGACGACGCAGCAGGATCGAGTCATGACCGAGGATCCTGCCCCGCCGCCGTACCCTCCGGTGGCCGCACCGGGCGGTACGCCGCCGCCCGCATCCGCCGCCGGGCCGGCCTCGACGGCGCCCACGGCGCCCACGGGGGGCGACGACGCACCGCCACCGCCCGGTGGGTACCCCCCGCCATCCGGAGGAGCCAGCTTCACCTCACGGTACGGCCTGGTGCGGCCCCGCGACGGCCGCTACCTGGCCGGGGTCTGCGCGGCGATCGGCCGGGCCAGCAACACCGACCCGGTGCTGTGGCGGGTACTGCTCGCCGTGCTCGGGTTCTTCGGCGGGGTCGGCATCCTGGTCTACGTGGCCGCCTGGTTGATCATCCCGGGTGAGGGAGACAGCGCGTCCCCGCTGGAGTCGATGCTCGGCCGGGGTCGGTCGAGCATGTCCCCGATCACCGTGATCGTGCTGACCATCCTGGTCGCGGTCGGCTTCGGGTACATCGTCACCGACGCGTTCCGGGCGGTGCTGCTGGGTGCGGCGATCCTCGTCGGCGGCGCGCTGCTGCTCAACCGGGAGAGCCGACCCGGTGCCCCGGCCGCCGGTCCACCGCCCGGACCGGTACCCCCGACCGGCTACCCGGCACCCGCCCCGTTCACCCCGGCGGCGCCCGCCGCACCGTTTCCGCCGTTCCCCCCGGGGGGTGCCGGGGAACCGGCGGCGTGGCCGCCGGCGACCCGTACCGGGGAACCGGTGGGCTGGCCGCCGGCGACCCGTACCGCCCCGTTGCCGGCCTGGCCACCAACCCGGCCGATGGAGATCATGACGACCCGGGCCGAGGCACCGGACTGGCCCCCTCACGCACCGGTGACCGGTGGGCCCGCCGCCACCCCGGTGGCCGTTCCACCGCTGGCGGATACCGGCTACCGGCCGCCGTTCGCGCCGCACGGCCCGTACGCCGGGGGAGGTCCGCCGCCGGCTCCGCCCACACCCCGGAGCAAGCCGCCAAAGAAGCCGAAGGAGCGGTCGGCACTAGGTGCGGTGACCTTCTCGTTGATCTTCCTGGTCCTCGGTGTGGTCGCTTTCCTGGACCTGCTGGACGTCCTCCCGATCAGCGCGGCCGGCTACTTCGCGGCGGTGCTCGCCACCATCGGCCTCGGGCTGCTGGTCGGCACCTGGTTCGGCCGGGCCCGCTGGCTGATCGCCCTCGGTCTGGTCGCCGCCGCCGCCCTCGGGGTCGCCGCCGTCGCCGAGTCCTACGACCGGGTCCGTGGCGTCGACGGGGCGGTGACCTGGGCGCCGTCCAGCTACCGGGAACTCGCCGACCGCTACGAGAACAGCTTCGGCGACGCGACCCTGGACCTGCGGGCGGTGGACTTCGCCGAGCGGGACACCGACCTCACCGTGGTGGTCAACCTCGGTGCGGCCACCATCGTGGTGCCGCCGAACGTGGACGTCACCGCGGTGACCAACGTCAAGGCCGGGGAGGCCACCGTCTTCGGGCGACGTAGCGCCGGGCTGGAGGGACAGGCACGGCAGCTCACCGACCTTGGTCCGGACGGGGCCGGCGGCGGCACCCTGCGGCTCACCGTCCACGTCAACGCGGGCAACCTGGAGGTGACCCGGTGAAGGTCCATCGCACCGATCTGGTGTCGTTCGCCTTCGGACTGCTCTTCGTCGGACTCGCCCTCTGGTGGCTGCTCGCCCAGATCCTCGGGTTGGCCCTGCCTGCGGTGGGCTGGTTCCTGGCCGGCGCGTTGGTGCTGATCGGGCTGCTCGGCCTGGTCGGTGCGGTGCGGTCGGCCCGCAACCCGGACCAGCAGGCACCGGCCGCAGGCGGCGCGGCCACCCTCGTGCCGACCGGCCCGTTGAGCGGGGGCGACGAGCGGACCGACTGGCAGGACACCGCCGAGCTGCACCTCGGCAGCCCGAAGACGGCCGAGGAGGGCCAGGATGACGAGGAGGGCCAGGAGTCCGAGCAGGACGAGGAGGACGGGCAGGACGACGAGCGGCGGACGACGAGCGACCCGGTGACCGGTCCACCCGGCACCCCACCACAGCCGTCCCGCTGACCGCACCGATGCCGGCGGTGCCCGGCGGCTCGTATGCTGGCCGGGGAGATCCCGCCTCCGCCGGCCGACCCACGTCGTCGGGCCCGCCGGTGGCCGCGCACCAGGTGGCCCGGCACCGGCCCGGGTGCGCCTCGTCCGAGGCACCCGAGGCGGTCCCGCCGCGACGTCCGTCTCTACCCCGTCAGGAGTCCGCCCGACATGACCCAGTCCCCCGCCGTGCGCCCCCCCGGTCCGCCCGGTCCGGTCCGCATCGGCGAGCGTGCCGCCCGTACCCTCGTCGCCGAACTCGCCCGACGCAACGACCCGAAGGCCGCCCTGCTGGTGGGCGCGACCCCCGGAGCCGCGGTCCTCGCCGCGGCGATCGACGCGCTGCTGCCGGGCGACACGCTGACCGTCGTGCCCGGCCCGACGACCGACGCCGCCGCGCTGCGCGAACACGTGACGGCCCAGGGCCGCTGGGTCGCCGACCGGGTACGGGTGGTCGACTCCCTCGCCGAGGCGGACGCCGCCGAGCTGGTCATCGCCGCCGAGCCGTTCACCGGGACCGGCGAGGAGACCCGCGACACCATCGACGGCCTCACCAAGTACCTGGCCGACGGCGCGGTGCTGAGCGTCGCCGCCCCGGTGTTCCGTACCGAGGGGGCCGCCGCCGAGCTGGACCGGCACGGCGTGCTGCACGGCGTCCGCACCGACCTGGTGCTGCGCAACTCCCCGCCGGTCCGGGTGCACCACCTGCGGTTCACCCCGGCCAGCGCCGCGTCCGCTGCCCAGCTCGCCCCGGCGTACCGGCCGTCGAGCGTGCCGCTGACCCGGGGCATGCACATCGACTCGAACGGGGTCGCGGCGGCCGGCATCGCGCTCGGCCTGGCCGCGGTCGCCCGGATCGCCCGGCCGAAGTCGAAGCTGTGGCTGGTGCCGGCGCTCGCCGCCGCCCCGGTGGCCGCGTTCTTCCGCGACCCGCAGCGGGATGTGCCGGAGGACCCCTCGGCCGTGGTCGCCGCAGCGGACGGCCAGGTGCTGTCGGTGCAACGACTGCACGACGAGCGGTTCGGCGACGGTGAGTGGCTGCGGATCGCGGTCTTCCTGTCGGTGCTGGACGTGCACGTCAACCGCGCGCCGGTGGCCGGCAAGGTGGTGGACTACTTCGTCGCCGACGGCGGCTTCGTCAACGCGATGAAGCCGGACGCCGAGCACAACGTCGCCGCGTACACGGTGCTGGACACCGCGCACGGCACGGTGGTGGTGGCGCAGCGGACCGGGCTGATCGCCCGACGGATCGTGCAGCGGGCGCCGGTGGGGGCGCTGCTGGCCCGGGGGGAACGGTTCGGGCTGATCCGATTCGGCTCCCGTACCGACGTCTACCTGCCGGCCGATGCCGCCGAGCCGCTGGTCGGCCCCGGCGACAAGGTGGTCGGCGGTTCCTCGGTCATCGCCCGCTGGAGCTGAGTCGACGCCGACACGAACAGGGGCGCCGCGGTCGCGGCGCCCCTGTTGCGTTGCTGCGGACGGATCAGGCGGTGCGGCGCTGGTGCAGCCAGAGCAGCGGCCCGCTGACCAGGTAGCCCACCACCACGAGGGCGAAGGTGAGCCGGATGTCGACCAGCGCGCCGACGGCCGGGGCCAGCCAGAGCCACGGCGGCAGCTTGACCAGCCGGGCCAACTTGGCGTACGGGAAGCTGGAGACCATCGCGAAGGCGAGCAGCGCCACCCCGCCGATCTGCACGATCGCCGGCAGCGGCAGCCCGATGGCGACGGTGAGCGCGAGCACCGCCGCCGCCATGGTGGTCGGTACGCCGCAGAAGAACCGGCCGTCCTTCGGCGAGACGTTGAACCGGGCGAGCCGGATCGCGGCGCAGGACGCGACGAGCGCCGCGGCGACCGCCGCGGCGGCGGTGGGGGCCGACCCGGCGAGCGAGGCGTAGACCACCACCGGGGCGGCGAGGCCGAAGGAGCACATGTCCGCCAGCGAGTCCATCTGGGCGCCGAACGGGCTGGCCACGCCGAACTTCCGGGCGAGCGCGCCGTCGAGACCGTCGAAGACGACGCAGGCGATCAGCAGGAGCGCCGCGATCCGGGTCTCACCGGTCATGGCGACGAAGATGGCGTTGATGCCGAGCACCAGGCTGGCCAGGGTGCAGGCGTTGACCAACGCGAACTTCATCCGGCGGGCGGGGGTGCGCGCGCCGGGGAGCAGCGGGATCGCCATCGCCGACGACTCGTCGACCGGTGTGGCGGGGGCCAGGGCCGGGCTGACCGGCACGACCGCCTCGATCTCGGCGCGGTCGAGGGTGACCGCCCGACGGTCGAAGCCGTACCGGCGACGCTGGCGGTTGACGCGGTGCTCGGGAAGGACCAGGTCGGTGCCGTTGAGCTGGTCACCGTCACCGTCCCGGCGACCTACCCGGACCAGCAGCACCTGGCGGGCGAATGTGCTGCTGCGGCGCAACGGGCCCGCCCAGCGACGCCCTGCGGGGCGCGGACTGTCAGTCGTACGACGCCGGCGCCATGGGGCTCTCGGCACGTTTCCTCCATCACCGGATCGGCTTGCCGCCCGTGCGGGCGGGTGTCCGGCTTGTCTCGTGCCGGACCGCTCTTGGCCCGGCAGCCGTTCAAGCGGAGTACACCATTGCACAGGGGCCTGGTGGTTGGCGATAGCTGCCGGCGGTACTTATATCTCCCTTAAACCGCGCAAACCGCTCTCTTATTCCCATCTTGGGCTTCATCGCCCATTTTCTTCGCCAACCTCACGTCCGACTCTACCGGAGCCCCCATCACCCGGCTCGTCGAGCGAGTGCCATCCGACCGTTCGTCCGGTTGCCAGGGAGGCCACGTCGGTCATCGACAGGCCGCTGAGCTGCGAAGGCGTAAACCAGGCGGCGCTCGCCGTCGACCCGCCGGCCTGCTCGGTCACCACCGGCTCGCCGGGCTCGTCGACCAGCACCCGATAAACCACCCGCACTCCGTGCCAGTCCAGTGGACGCCCCTCGGGGCCAATCGCGGCCGGATTGTGCAGATTGTCGGCCAGAATCAGCCGGTCGACCCGGCCCTGTTGGCCCGATTCCTCGACCAGTTCCCGTAACAGACCGTCGACCGGCTGCTCACCGTGATCGGTGCCGCCGCCGGGCAGGTGCCACCTGCCGGCACCCGGATAGCCGGGCGCGATCATCGTGAGCAGCACCCGCTCGTCGGGATCGGTGACCAGGCCGTACGCCGCGAACCGCTGCCGCCGGTCGCCCGACGAGGCCGACCCGGCCGACTGCTCCGGCCCCGCCGACTGCTCCGGCCCGGCGGGCAGTTCCGGGGGCAGGCCGGCGACCAGCGGCGGGACGGGCAGACCGAGCAGCTCGGCGGTGAACGGCATCAACGGCAGCGCCGCCGCCTCCCGCGCGGTGCACCAGCCCAGCTCGTCGACGCCGCAGTCCAGCCCCCGGCGGAGCCGGCCGCCCCGGACCGTGACGTCGAACACCAGTCGGTCGGTGTGCACCGACACGTCGGCGTCCCCGACGCGGGAGTCGACCAGATCGGCGACGGCGGCACGCAACCCGGTCACGGCGACGCTCAGCCCGGTCTCCACGGCGACCTCCCGGACCACGGTGGCGGCCGGATGCTCCGCGTGCGGCACGCCCCCGCCCGGCAGTCGCCAGACCCCCGGGAAGGGGCCGGTCGCCGCCCCACGCGCCAGCAGCACCCGGCCGTCGTCGTCCACGCACCAGCCGTACGCCGCGATCCGTCGTCGCTCCCGCACGTCATCCTCCCCCGTCGGCCCGCCCCGTCGATCATGAGGCTAGCGGTCGACCGACCGGGTCGGATGCCGTCGCAGCGTCACGCCGGGGACCGCCACGGGCCCGCCGGGGCGACCCCCGTCAGGTGAGCCGGGCGGCCTGCACCGCCTCGGCGGTGACCTCGGTGAGCCGGTCGGTGGGCAGGGCGCCCAACTCCTCCCGGGCGAACCAACGGGCCTCACAGGTGGAGCCGCCCACGTCGGTGACGGTCGGCGGGGCGGGCTGGTCGACCATCACCCGGTAGAAGGCCCGGACGCCGTGCCAGTCGATCGGGTAGCCCTCCGGGCCGAGCGAGGCGGCATCCCGGTGACTGGCCACCCCGAGCAGCTCGACCAACCGGCCGGTCTGCCCGGTCTCCTCGACCAGTTCCCGGATCAGCGCCGCGCCCGGCTGCTCGCCGTAGTCGGTGCCACCGCCGGGCAGGTGCCAACAGCCCGCGCCCGGGTAGCCGTCGGAGACCCGGGTGAGCAACACCCGGCCCGCCGGATCGGTGGCCACCGCGTACGCGGCGAAGCGCTGCGCCCGGTGCAGCCCGTCCGGGCCGGGCACCGCGTAGAAGGAGGGGAACTCGGGGGCCTCGTCGGGCACCACGTCGGCCGAGGAGGCCGGCAACCCCAGGGCACGGGCGGTGAAGGCCCGCAGCGGCAACTCCCGCGCCTCGTCGAGGGTGTACCAACGGGCCAGGTCGGTGGAGCGGTCGACCCGGTCGGTGAGGGTGCCACCACGCACCGAGACCTGGTAGATCAGGCGGTCGGTGTGGATGGTGATGCGCCGCTCGGGCAGGGCGCGCATGTCGGCCAGGACGTCCGCCAGGCCGGCGACGGCGACCGAGAGGCCCGTCTCGGCGGCGGTCTCCCGGACGACGGTGTGGTTCGGGTCCTCGCCGTGGTCGACCGCCCCACCGGGCAGGGACCATACGCCGGGTGTGCCGGAGCGCTCCGATGCGCGGACCAGCAACACTCGGCCGACTGAATCAGCACAGACTGCATATGCCGCGATCCTGCGGAGCGGCTCCAGCAAGGTGGTCACGGAGCCAAATTCTCCCCTTACTGCGTTACCAGTGCGGAAAAGAGTCGGATTCCTGACTCATGGCTGGCTCCTCAGGGATCGATCAGGGTAGGCATCCGGGCGGTCACCGAGGTCGTGGTGCCCGCCGAAGCGGACCGTGGAGACATGACCTCGACGAGCACCCCCCACGCCCCGTACAAGCAACTCCGCCGGCCGACCACCGACCGGATGGTGGCCGGCGTCGCCAGCGGTCTCGGCCGCTACTTCGCCGTCGACCCCACCCTGGTCCGGGTGGTGTTCGCGGTGGCGACCCTGGTCACCGGCGGCGTCGCCGCGCTGGCGTACCCGATCATGTGGTTCCTGATGCCGGAGGAGCCGGCCGACGCCCCGGCCTGGCCGCACCCGACGCCGCAGGCGCAACCGCCGATGCCGACGATGCCGCAGCCGCCGGTGTCCGGCTGAGGCCGAACCCCGCTCACTCCCACTCGATGGTGCCCGGCGGCTTGCTGGTCACGTCCAGGACCACCCGGTTGACCTCGGCGACCTCGTTGGTGATCCGGGTGGAGATCCGGGCCACCACCTCGTAGGGCAGCCGGGACCAGTCGGCGGTCATCGCGTCCTCGCTGGAGACCGGGCGCAGCACCACGGGATGCCCGTAGCTGCGCCCGTCACCCTGCACCCCGACGCTGCGCACGTCGGCCAGGAGCACCACCGGGAACTGCCAGACACCCCGGTCCAGGCCGGCGGCCGTCAGCTCCTCCCGGGCGATCAGGTCGGCTTGGCGCAGCAGCGCCAACCGCTCCCGGTCGACCGCGCCGATGATCCGGATGGCCAGGCCCGGCCCGGGGAACGGGTGCCGCCAGACCATCGCCTCGGGCAGGCCGAGCTGGAGACCGAGCGCCCGGACCTCGTCCTTGAACAGCGTGCGCAGCGGCTCGACCAGGGCGAACTTCAGATCCTCCGGCAGGCCGCCGACGTTGTGGTGACTCTTGATGTTGGCGGTGCCGGTGCCGCCGCCGGACTCCACCACGTCCGGGTAGAGGGTGCCCTGCACCAGGAACTCGACGTCGCCGTGCGCGGCGACCTCCCGGGCGGCGGCCTCGAAGACCCGGATGAACTCCCGGCCGATGATCTTCCGCTTCTGCTCCGGGTCGGTCACCCCGGCCAGCGCGCCGAGGAACCGCTCGGCCGCGTCGACCACCTTCAGCTTGATGCCGGTGGCCGCGACGTAGTCCTTCTCCACCTGCTCGGCCTCGCCGGCCCGCAGCAGACCGTGATCGACGAAGACACAGGTGAGCTGGTCACCGACCGCCTCGTGCACCAGCGCGGCGGCGACCGCCGAGTCGACCCCGCCGGACAGGCCGCAGATGACCTCCTTGTCGCCGACCTGGGCCCGGATCCGGGCCACCTGCTCGTCGATGATGTTCTGCGGCGTCCAGGTGGGCGCGATGCCGGCGATGTCGTACAGGAAGCGCCGGAGCATCTCCTGGCCCTGGGCGGTGTGCCCGACCTCGGGGTGGAACTGCACGCCGGCCCGGCGGCCGGCCAGGTCCTCGAAGGCGGCGACCGGGGCGCCCGCCGACTCGGCGGTCACCGTGAAGCCCTCGGGCGCCTCGGTCACCGCGTCGCCGTGGCTCATCCAGACCGGCAGGTCGGCCGGCAGGTCCCGCAGGAGCACACCCGGGTCGAGCAGGCGGGGACGCAGCGGGGTGCCACCGTACTCACGGTTGCCGGTCCGCGCGACCGTGCCGCCGAGCGCCTGGGCCATCGCCTGGAAGCCGTAGCAGATGCCGAAGACCGGCACGCCCGCGTCGAACAACCCGGCGTCGATCTGCGGGGCGTCCGGGGCGTAGACGCTGGACGGGCCGCCGGACAGGATGATCGCGGCCGGGTCCTTCGCCAGCATCTCGGCGACCGGCATGGAGTGCGGGACGATCTCCGAGTAGACCTTCGCCTCGCGCACCCGGCGCGCGATGAGCTGGGCGTACTGGGCTCCGAAGTCCACCACGAGGACGGGGCGAGGCGTGCTCATGTGCGCAAAGCCTACCGACCGTCACCCCCGCCCCGGGCACGGGCCGCCCCTCCACGCGCCGCGCCACCTCACCGCCGGTCAGCCACGCAGCGCGCCGGGGGCGTCCGCCGGGACCGCCGGGTGCCGCGGTGGCACCGGCACCACCCGGGTGTACGCCGACCCGAGCGGCGGCCGAGGGTCCGGTTCGCCCCGGTTCGGCCAGAACGACATCGCCCGTTCCGCCTGCGCGGTGATCGTCAGCGACGGGTTCACCCCGAGGTTCGCCGAGACCGCCGCACCGTCCACCACGTGCAGCCCCGGGTGGCCGTGGACCCGGTGCCACGGGTCGACCACGCCGTCGGCGGGGGTGACGCCGATCACCGCTCCGCCGAGGATGTGCGCGGTCATCGGGATGTCGAACGGTTCGGTCAGCGCGCCGCCCGGGGTGCCGCCGATCTCCTCGGCGAGCAGCCGGACCGCCTGGTTGCCGGCCGGTATCCAGGTCGGGTTGGGTGCGCCGTGCCCGGGGCCGGAGACCAACCGCCCCCGCCCCAGCGGTCCTCGCCGCCAGCGGGTGGTCAGCGAGTTGTCCGCCGACTGCATCACCAGCGCGATCACGGTCCGCTCGGACCAGTGGCGCACCGTGAGCATCCGGGCGGCCAGCCGGGGCTGCCGGACGATGCCGACCAGCCAGCGTCGGACCCGGTGCGGGCCGCCGTCCACCAGCAGCGACTGGAGCAGCCCCATCGCATTGGCTCCCCGGCCGTAACGGACCGGCTCGACGTGGGTCTGCGGGTCGGGGTGGAACGAACTGGTGATCGCCACCCCCTCGGTGAAGTCGAGGGCCCGCCTGCGGGCCTGCCGGTGGCCGACCGACGCGCCGAGGATCGCCTCCGAGTTGGTGCGGGTCAGCTCGCCGAGACGGTCCGACAGGTGCGGCAGCGCGCCCGTCTCCCTCATCTCGTGCAGCAGCCGCTGGGTGCCGAGCGCCCCGGCCGCGAAGACCACCTGGTCGGCGTGGAACACCTGGCGACGCCGCCGCAGCCAAGCCCCGGTACGCACGGTGTGCACCCGGTAGCCGCCGTCGGCGGTGGGCTGGACGGCGGTGACCGTGGTCAGCGGGTGGACCCGCGCCCCGAGCCGTTCGGCCAGCCACAGGTAGTTCTTGACCAGGGTGTTCTTGGCACCGTGCCGGCAGCCGGTCATGCACGATCCGCAGTGCGTGCAGCCGGTGCGCTCCGGCCCGGCCCCGCCGAAGTACGGGTCCGCCACCCGCTGGCCGGGGTGGCCGATGTGCACCCCCACCGGGGTCGGGTGGAAGGTGTGCCCCACCCCCATCCGCTCGGCCACCGCCCGCATCGCCCGGTCCGCCCCGGTGTGCACCGGGTACGTGGTGACCCCGAGCATCCGCCTGGCCTGGTCGTAGTGCGGGGCGAGTTCGGCCCGCCAGTCGGTGACGTCGCGCCACTGCGGGTCGGCGTAGAAGGCGTCCGGCGGTTCGTAGAGGGTGTTCGCGTAGACCAGGGAGCCGCCGCCCACCCCGGCCCCGGAGAGCACCAGCACGCCGCCGCCGGCCCTGCGGTCGGCCGAGCGGAGGAGGGTGATCCGTTGCAACCCGTAGCAGCCGAGTCGTGGGGCCCAGAGGAACCGCCGCAGCCGCCAGGAGGTCTGCGGGAACTCGTCGTCGGCGAACCGCCGGCCCGCCTCCAGCACCCCGACGGTGTAGCCCTTCTCGGCCAGCCGCAGGGCGGTGACGCTGCCGCCGAAGCCGGACCCGATGACGAGCACGTCGTACCGCATGAACGCATCATTACCGGCGAGTAGCCATCGCGCCAGTGCCGGATTTCGCGCGATCATGCTCACCGTCGCCGATCGACGGCCGCAACCCGGGGGCCTGGTCGGCGCGTTGTGCAGACGGGGGTGGCGAGCGATGACTCAGGAAACCGGAACGGGACGCCCACGATGGGTGTGGGGGCTGGCCGCCCTGGTCGTGGTCGTGCTGGTGGCGGTGGCCGCCCTGGTGGTGACCCGGCTGGTCCGCGACGACAGGCCGCGGCGTACGGCCACGACCGCCAGCCCGACCCCGATCCCCGCCCCCACCCCCAGCCCGACCCCACCGCCCGGGGCGGCCGTCACCGGCCCGCTCAACCTGCTCCTGGTCGGCGTCGACACCCGGGTGAGCGTGCCCGGTTGGGAACCGCACGGTGACTCGGTGCTGGTGCTGCACGTGCCGGCCGGCCTGGACCAGGCGTACCTCTTCTCGCTCCCCCGCGACCTGCTGGTCGACATCCCGGCCTTTCCCAGGTCCGGGTACAAGGGCGGCCGGACCAAGCTCACCCACGCGATGAGCTACGGCAGCCGGGTGCCGGGCAAACCCAAGAATCCGAGCGCGGCCCAGGGGTACGAGCTGCTGCGCAGCACGGTCGCCGGCTACACCGGGCTGCGCTTCGACGCCGGCGCGGTGGTCACCTTCAACGGCTTCGACCGGCTGGTCGACACCCTCGGCGGGGTGGACCTCTACGTCGACCAACAGGTTCCCTCCCTGCACCGCAGGCCGGACGGCAAGTACCGGGACCCGGCCCCCGGGGGCGGCGGGTACACCGGCCCGCAGATGGTCTACGAAAAGGGCGAGCGGCACCTGAACGGCTGGCAGGCGCTGGACTATGCCCGGCAGCGTTACATCACCGGCGGTGACTACGCCCGGCAGCGTCACCAGCAACAGCTCCTCCGGGCGCTGGCCGCCAAGATCCTCGGCGAGGGCCTGGCCCGGCAGCCCGACCGGGTGGAGCAGGTGGTGGCGGCGCTCGGCGACACCCTGGTCTACGCGGGCGGACCACGCATCGTCGACCTGGCGTACGCCCTGGGCGGCATGAGCGCCGACCGGATCACCCTGGTCGGACTGCCCGGCGACGGGGTGGGCAAGGGCAGCGCCTATCAGGGTGAACAGCTCACCAAGGTCGGCAAGGACTTCCTGCCGGCGCTCAAGGCCGGCAACGCCGAACAGTACCTGGACGCCCACCCCGAACTGCGGGTGAAGAACTAGCCGACCCAGGTCTCGGCGGGCCTGGCCGGTGGGGTGATCAACGGCGGGTGGGCGGCGGCGGGCGTTCGGTGCCGTGCAGCCAGGCGGCGAAGAAATCGTCGAGCTGCTGGCCGGAGACCCGCTCGGCGGTGCTCACGAACTCCGCGGTGGTGGCGTTGCCGTTCCGCTTCTCCGCCGCCCAGGTCTTCACCAGACGGAAGAAGGCGTCGTCGCCGACCGTCATCCGCAACGCGTGCACGGTCATCCCCCCGCGTTCGTAGACCGACTCGCTGAACAGGTTCGCCACCCCCGGCGCACCGGGTGGCACCTGCCAGATCCGATCGGTGGACGAGGCGTACCGCTTGTCGAACTCGGCCTGCGCGGTGTCCCGGCCCTGGTGCTCGGCCCAGAGCCACTCGGCGTACGTGGCCAGCCCCTCGTTGAGCCAGATGTCCTCCCAGCGGGCCACCGAGACGCTGTCGCCGAACCACTGGTGGGCCAGCTCGTGGGCGACCACCCCGGTGTTCTCGCCGGACCGGAAGAAATCGGCGGAATAGACCGGCCGGCTCTGCGTCTCCAACGCGTACCGGATTCGCGGCTCGTCGACCACCACCCCGCCGTACGCGTCGAACGGGTACGGCCCGAAGACGCTTTCCAGGTAGTCGGCGACCTCCAGGGTGCGGGCGACCGACCCGTCGGCGGCACCCCGGGGCAGCGTGCTGGCGACCGCGCTGAACACCGGCTTGCCCTGGTGTTCGCCGGTACTGGTGCGGTACTTCCCGATCACCACCGTGCTCAGGTAACTGGCCATCGGGGCTGCCTCGGACCAGCGCCACGTGGTCCAGCCATCCGACGCGGCACGCTGCCCCTTCGGCACCCCGTTGGCGACCGCCACCAGCCCCTTCGGCACCGTGATCTCGAAGTCGTAGGCGGCCTTGTCGGACGGGTGGTCGTTGACCGGGAACCAGGTGCTCGCCGACTCGGGTTGGCCGAGCGCGACCGCCCCGTCGGCGGTGTGCAGCCAGCCGCCATCACCGATCGTCTCGTTGCGCAACGGCACCGGCCGGCCGTCGTACCCGACCTCGACGGTGAAGGCCGACCCGACGCGGACCGGCGCGGCCGGGGTGACCACCAGTTCCGCGCCGTCGCGGGCGTGCCGGGCCGGGGCGTCGTCCACGGTCACCCGACGGACCGTCAGTCCGGCCAGGTCGAGGTGGAACAGGGCAAGCTCCGAGGTGGCGGTGGCCCGCACGGTGGCGGTGCCGCGCAGCTCGTCGGTGGCCGGGTCGTACCGGACCTTGAGGATGTACCGGTCGACGTCGTAGCCGCTGTTGCCGGCGGTCGGGAAGTACGGGTCACCGACGCCGGCCGGGCCGGGAGTCACGCTCGGGGTCTCACCGGGGGCCGGGGTCGGCCGGGGGGCCTCCCGGGGCTTCGGGTCGGCGGTGCAGCCGGCCAGGGCGAGCGCCACGGTCACCAGCAGCGCGAGGCCGCGCCGGTTCCGGCTCATGGCCACCTCCGTCCCCCGTCCGCTGCCCGCCGTCCGCGCAGCCTACCGAGCCCGCCGGCCGCGCGTGCGCCGAACGCCGGACCGGCTGCGGGGCCGGTCGCCGCTCCGGGGGCGGGAACGACGCTGCGGCCGGCCGGGCCCCACAGTGGAGCCGGCCGGCCGCAGCGCACGGGGGTCAGCGGTCGAGGACCAGACCGACCCGCTGGAACTCCTTCAGGTCGCGGTAGCCGCACTTGGCCATCGCCCGACGCAGCCCGCCGAAGAGGTTGAGCTGGCCGTCCGGCTCGTCGGCGGGGCCGAAGAGCAGGCGTTCCATCGAGCCGAGCGGTTCGCCGGCCACCTCGAACGCGCCACGCGGCAGCGACGGGTGGCTGGCCGCCGAGTGCCACCAGGCGCCGCCGGCCGGAGCCTCCGCGCAGAGCGACAGCGGTTCGCCGAGCATCACCGCGTCCGCACCGCAGCCGAGCGCCTTGGCGATGTCGCCGGAGGTCTGGATGTCACCGTCGGCGATGAGGTGGACGTAGCGTCCGCCCGTCTCGTCGAGGTAGTCGCGGCGGGCCGCGGCGGCGTCGGCGATCGCGGTGGCCATCGGCACCCGGATGCCGAGCACCGACTCGCTGGTCGACCAGTCGTCGCCGCCGATACCGACGATCACCCCGGCCGCGCCGGTACGCATCAGGTGCAGCGCCGTCTTGTAGTCGGTGCACCCACCGACGACCACCGGGAGGTCGAGGTCGGCGATGAACTCCTTGAGGTTCAGCGGTTCGTCGGTGGTCGAGACGTGCTCGGCCGAGACGATGGTGCCCTGGATGACCAGGATGTCGACGCCCGCGTCCAGGATCACCGGGGCCAACGCCAGGGTGTGCTGCGGGGAGACCCGGACGGCCACCGTGCTGCCGCCGGCCCGCAGCTCGCGGACCCGCTCGGCGATCAGGTCGGGGCGGATCGGCTCGGCGTAGACCTCCTGGAGCCGCTTGGTCGCGCGGGCGTCCTCGCCCAGGCCGGCCAGCTCGTCGAGCACCTTGGCCGGGTTCTCGTACCGGGTCCAGAGGCCCTCGACGTTGAGCACGCCCAGGCCGCCGAGCTGGCCGAGCCTGACCGCCGAGGCGGGGCTCATGGTGGCGTCCGACGGGTGGCCGACACAGGGGATGTCGAACTGGTAGGCGTCGAGCTGCCAGCCGGTGGAGACGTCGTCGACGTCCCTGGTCCGGCGGCTGGGCACGATGGCGATGTCGTCCAGGTGGTAGCCGCGCTGCGCGGTCTTGCCCAGCCCGATCTCGACCACGTCACGCATGAGAGACTCCAGGTGGTTGGGGGTGGTGGGTCAGCGGGTGTGGTAGTTGGGCGCTTCGACGGTCATCTGGATGTCGTGCGGGTGGCTCTCCTTCAGCCCGGCCGCGGTGATCCGGATCAACTGGCCCCGGTGGTGCAGGTCGGGGATGTTCTCCGCACCGGCGTACCCCATCGCCAGTCGCAGCCCACCGACCAGCTGGTGGGCCACCCGGGAGAGCGGCCCCCGGTAGGGAACCTGGCCCTCCACGCCCTCCGGGACCAGCTTGTCGTCGCTGAGCACGTCCTGCTGGAAGTAGCGGTCCTTGCTGTACGACTTGGCCTGGCCCCGGGACTGCATCGCGCCGAGCGACCCCATCCCCCGGTACGCCTTGAACTGCTTTCCGTTGACGAAGATCAGTTCGCCGGGGCTCTCCTCGCAGCCGGCCAGCAGACTGCCGAGCATCACCGTGTCGGCACCGGCCACCAGGGCCTTGGCGATGTCGCCCGAGTACTGGATGCCGCCGTCGCCGATCACCGGTACGCCGGAGGGGCGGGCCGCGCGGGCCGCCTCCATGATCGCCGTCACCTGCGGCACGCCGACCCCGGCGACGATCCGCGTGGTGCAGATGGCACCCGGGCCGACACCGACCTTGACGCCGTCGGCACCGGCGTCGACCAGGGCCTTCGCCCCGGCATAGGTGGCCACGTTGCCGCCCACGATGTCGATGGCGACGTCTGCCTTGAGCCGGCGGACCATGTCCAGCACGGCCCGCTGATGGCCGTGCGCGGTGTCCACGATCAGCACGTCGACGCCTGCGTCGACCAGGGTGCGGGCCCGCTTGTAGGCGTCCTCGCCGACCCCGATGGCGGCGGCGACCCGGAGCCGACCGGCGTCGTCCTTGGTGGCCTCGGGGTACTGCTCGCTCTTGGTGAAGTCCTTCACGGTGATCAGGCCACGCAGCCGGCCCGAGTCGTCCACGATCGGCAGCTTCTCGACCTTGTGCTGGCGCAGCAGCGCGAGCGCGTCGTCCTTGCTCACCCCCACCGGGGCGGTGACCAGCGGCGTCCGGGTCATGATCGCGTGGACCGGGGTGGCCGGGTCGGAGACGAAGCGCATGTCCCGGTTGGTGACGATGCCGACCAACTGGCTGTTGCCGTCCACCACCGGGACGCCGGAGATGCGGTAGCGACCGCACAGCTCGTCGACCTCACGGAGGGTGTCCTCGGGGCTGGCCGTCACCGGATTGGTGATCATGCCGGACTCGGAGCGCTTGACCAGGTCGACCTGGAGCGCCTGGTCCTCCAGGGAGAGGTTGCGGTGCAGTACGCCGATACCGCCCTGGCGGGCCATGGCGATCGCCATCCGGGCCTCGGTGACGGTGTCCATCGCGCTGGACAGCAGCGGGATGGTCAGCTCGACGTTGCGGGTGAGCTTCGTGCGGGTGTTCACCCGGCTGGGCACCACGTCCGACTCGCCCGGCTGGAGCAGCACGTCGTCGAAGGTCAGGCCGAGCGGAACCACCCGCGCCGACCCGGCGGGCAGCTCCGGCAGGTGCCCCCCCAACTCGCCGTTGCCGGCACCGGCCGGAAGATCAGTGCTGGGTGAATTCTCCACGATTGCTCCCCTGAGCTGCTCGGACGGGATTCAGCGAGGCGGCGCATGCGGCACCGGCGCACGCCGGGGTGACGGCGAGTCGGTCTCATCGTACCCACTGAGCAGGGCCGCCCCTGCCGGCGACCGGCCGGCGTCGGCGACGCCACAGCGACCGCCGGGGGGCGCGTGCCGCGAGGGTTGGGTCTACGGTGAGGGGGTGCACGACGAGCCCATCGACCCGTTCAACGGCGACCCGGCCGATCCGGCTGCGGGGCTGGACGATCCGGGCGACGACGCCCCGCTCGACCCGCTGACCGAGGTCGAGCGGCAGGACGTGCTGGAAGACCTGGCCGACCTGGAGATCTATCAGGCCCTGCTGGCCCCCATCGGGGTCCGCGGGCTGGTCATCGAGTGCGAGGACTGCCGCGAGCCGCACTACTTCGACTGGGACCTGCTCCGGGGTAACCTGCGTCACCTGCTCAGCTCCGGCCGACCCCGGGTGCACGAGCCGGCCTACGACCCCGACCCGGACCACTACGTCACCTGGGACTACGCCCGTGGTTACGCCGACGGCGTGCACGACACGCTGACCGAGTCGACCGGGGACGACACCGACTCGGACGACTGACTGCCCGGTAGGGCCACCGCTCCCCCGGGACATCGGGCTGCCCGGCCACCGCCGGACCACACCCACCGCCGGCCGCACCCGCTGCCGGGACGCTCAGGTGACCAGGCCGGCACGGAAACCGGCAGCCACCGCGTGCGCCCGGTCCCGGGCGCCGAGCTTGCGGAACAGCCGGCGGGCGTGGGTCTTGACGGTGTCCTCCGAGACGAACAGCTCCCGGCCGATCTCCGCGTTGCTCTTGCCCTCGGCCATGCCGAGCAACACCTGGAGTTCGCGTTCGGTCAGCCCGACGGAGGTGCGACCGCCGCGGGCGCCGGGGGCCGGTCGCGGCAACGCGCCGGTCGGGGTCGACTCGGCCGTACCGGCCTCCGCCTCCCCTTCGACCTCGTCGTCGCCGCGCTGCACGGGCACCACCGAAGGCGCTCCGGGCGACCCCTCGGCCCCCGTCGGAGACCAGCCCGCTCCCGGCGTACGACCGGTGGTGGGTCGGGGTGGCGCACCGACCGCGGCGGTGTCCCGGGCGGGGTCGGCGACCCGGTGTCGGGCGGGCCGGCCAGGTGCGGAGAGCAGCAGCAGGGCCTTCGCCACCGCGCTGGTCAGATCGTGGTCGGCACCCTGGATCAGGCCCCGCGCCCCGGCGCTGATGGTGGCCGCCGCCGCCTCCGACTCCTCGGTGCCGAGCAGCAGCACCGCGGCCTGTGGCGCGCGGGCCAGCACCCGGCGGACGAAACCGGCGCTGTCCGGGCGGGTGAGCGCCGTGTCGGCGAGCACCACGTCGACCGGGCGCTCGGCGAGGCGCAGCATCACCTCGGGATCGGAGACAGCCGTCCGGACGACCGCAGCCAGGCCGAGCCGCGCCGCCGCGTTGGTCAACTGCTGCGCGGCGAGCGGTGTCCGAACGCATACGAGAACGGTACGCACGGTGTTCTCCTCTCCGGACACGAGCAGACCATGACGGGGTCCACCGGGGTGGAGGTTCCGGGCAATCCTCTGAACTTTTCCGACATTTGGGTCATATACCGCATGACGTCTCGGCTTTTCGATCTCAACACGTGTGAGTCGGCGAGGGTCCGGGTACCGAGGCTCCACGCCGGAAACGCGGTACGCCAGCGCGGACCACAACCCGGACGTCGGTTCAACGAGGATCTCGCGGTGCCGCGCGGGAGGAGGGGTGCTGATGTCGAACGTACGCAGACTGCCCGGACCCATCGTCGACCTCTGGGACTGGCAGCGTCTCGGCGCCTGCCGAGGCCGGGACAGCGCCCAGTTCTTCCACCCGGACGGCGAGCGCGGCTCGTCCCGGTTGCGCCGGGAGTCCGATGCCAAGTCCGTCTGCCAGACCTGCCCGGTCCGCGCCGAGTGCGCCGCACACGCCCTCGCGGTCCGTGAGCCGTACGGCGTCTGGGGCGGCCTCAGCGAGTCGGAGCGGCTGCGGCTGCTCGCCCTCGGCTGGGAGGACCTGGCCGACCGCCGGCAGACCCGGGTGGACATCGCCCGGATGGAGGCCCGCCTCGGCGCTCCGCACAAGACCGCCGTCCCGGCCCAGCGCAAGATCGCCTGACCGACCCGGCACACCTCGACGAGGCCGCGCTCCGGCACCGGAGCGCGGCCTCGTCGTCTCCTGCCCACCCGCGGTCGTGGAATCGGGCCGGTAGCCGTACGCCGTTGCCGCACCGCCGCAGCCGGAAGTCCCCATCACCGGAAGGGGACGTGGACGGAGAACGGGGCGGGCCCGGCATCGCCGAGCCCGCCCCGGTGTTCCACCCGATCCTGCTCCCGAGCCGTCGTGCGGCTCACCCGATGCGGCGTACGCCGGCGGTCTCGGGAGTCAGGAACAGCGGGGCCCCACCTGCGTCACGCCGTCAGCGCTGCAGGGTCAGCAGACCCGGCCGGTACGGCAGGAGGCCGTAGTCACCGCCCGAGTTCGTGGCGCGGCCCTGGTACAGCAGCTGCAGGTTGCACGGGTCGATCGTGTTCGTCTGATCCGCGCTGGTGCGCAGCAGCTCGCCGTGGCTGATGTCGTTGGTCCAGGTGGCACCGCTGTTGGCCTTGCCCGCGAAAGGGTTGTTGTAGGTCGTCGCGTTCGGCGTCCAGGTGCCGCTCAGGCTGGTCGCCGTGAACGAGCGGAAGTAGCGCTCCCAGGAGCTGGTCCTGGCCTCGATGATCATCAGGTACTGGTTGCGGCCCTGCACCTTGTAGACCTGCGGTGCCTCGAAGATGTTCTCCGAGGTGTCGGTCATGATCGTCGTGTAGTTGGAGCCGAAGCTGCCCGGGAAGTTCCCGATCGGCATGATCTGGCGGTAGATCCTGCCGTTGTCGCCGGCGAAGAACAGGTACATGTTCTGGTCGTCGCCGATGATCGTCTGGTCGATCACGCCGGTGCCGGAGTCGGTGATCGTCGCGGTCGACAGGGTCTGCGCGGCCGACCAGCCGTTGGCGTTGGCCGGGTTGGTCGACGTGCGGTACGAGAACGACGTCGGGCCCCACTGGTGGGCGAGAATCCAGATGTTCTTCGGCGCGAAGTAGAACAGCGACGGCGCGACGGTGCTCTGGCTCATGGCGTTCTGGGTGGCCGAGCCGAGCTGGTTGAGGTTGTCGACCAGGCCGAAGTTCATCGAACCCCAGCCGCCATTGGCGCTGCTGCTGTGGGTGGTGGCGTACACCAACTGCTTGCCCTGGTAGGGGGCGATGGTGAAGTCCTTGAGTGACGCCCAGCCGGACTTCGGCTGCGCCAGCGGGCCGGTCGACGACCAGCGGTAGGACGTCGGCAGGGAGCAGTTGCCCGTCGGCGGCGGGGTGGTCGGCGGAGGCGTCGTCGGCGGCGGGGTGGTGGGGGGCGCGGTCGTCGGCGGGGTGGTGGGCGGGTTGGTCGGCGTCGTGCCGCCGTTGCAGGCCACCCCGTTGAGCGCGAAGCTCGTCGGGACCGGGTTGCTGGACGTCCAGGCCCCGTTGAAGCCGAACGACACCGAGCCGTTGGTGGGGATGGCACCGTTGTAGCTGACGTTCTTGGCGGTCACCGCCGAACCGCTCTGCGTCACCGTGGCGTTCCATGCCTGGGTCACCGACTGCCCGGAGGCGAAGGACCAGGTCAGCGTCCAACTGCTCACCGCGTCGCCCAGGTTGGTGATCGCGACGTTGGCGCCGAAGCCGCCACCCCACTCCGAGGACACGGTGTAGTTCACCGAACAACCCGCCGCCGCGGCACCCGCCGGCAACGCGGTGACGATCGACGCCGAGGCCAGCAACGCGACACCGGCCGAGATCAGGCCGACATTGGCCGATCTGGATCTGGACATAAAACACCCTCCTGACGGGATGGCGACCTGCACATTGGTGGTGGTCGTTGTTAGGTGAACGTTAACAGTCGCGTCAGGTATGTTACGGGAGCGCTCCCACAGCCTCAACCCTCGATACCGCAGGGGAATTTCCGGTAATCAACATATCGATCATGGCTGATGACCGAGGGTGGTGTGAAATCAGCGGACAGTGACTGTGACGCTGTGCCAACCGGTGGCGCCGTCCGGGGCCACCGGGGCGGCCAGCGGGGTCTGGGGCTCGCCGTCCCGGTCGGTCGCCCGCACCTGGAGGGTGTGCTCACCCGTGGTCGCCGGCCACCGCCAGGACCACTGCACCCAGGTGTCCACCGACACCGCCGGGGCGAGGGTCGCCTCCTGCCATCCACCGCCGTCCACCCGTACCTCGACCCGGCTGATCCCCCGGTGCTGCGCCCAGGCCACCCCGGCCACCACCACCTCACCGGCGGTGAGCCGGTTGCGCGAGCGCGGGGTGTCGATCCGGGACTGGGTCTTCACCGGCCCCTGCGCCGACCAACCGCGCGGCACCCAGTACGCGTCGAAGTCGGCGAAGCTGGTCAGCTCCAGCTCGGTGACCCACTTGCAGGCCGACACGTACCCGTAGAGGCCGGGCACCACCATCCGCACCGGGAAGCCGTGCTCGACCGGCAGCGGCTCACCGTTCATCCCCACCGCCAGCAGGGCGTCCCGGCCGTCGCGCAGCACCGCCGTCGGGGTGCCGCAGGTCCAACCGTCGACCGAGCGGCCGACCACCTGGTCGGCCCCCTCCTCCGGGTCCGCCTCGTCGAGCAGCTCCCTGATCGGTACGCCGAGCCAACGGGCATTGCCGATCAGGTCCCCACCCACCTCGTTGGAGACGCACGCCAGGGTGACGTACCGCTCGACCATCGGGCGGGCGAGCAGGTCGGCGAAGCTCAACTCGATCGGGTTGCGGACCCGGCCGTGGATGCGCAGCCGCCAGGTCTCCGGATCGACCTGCGGCACCACCAGCGCCGTGTCGATCCGGTAGAACCCGCCGTTCGGGGTGGTGTAGGGGGCGAGCTGGGCCAGCGACAGATCCGCGCCGGCCGGCACCGTCGACGCCGCCGCCGACGGGGTGGGCAACGCGACGGCGTCCCGGGCCGCCGAGACACCCCGTCGACCGGCGAGCCAGTGCCCGCCCAACCCGGCCACGGTCGCCGCGCCCGCGAGCACCCCCGCCCCCCGCAGGAAACGCCGCCGGGACTCCGGGTCGGTCGGTGTCGACAGCTCCCGCCCGGCCTGTGCCGTCGTCGTGGCGTCCGGGCCCGATCGGCCAACCGCCGACCCGGTCGTCGGAGCCGGGTCGGGCGGGACGACGGGCGGCTCGGTCACCGGTGTCGGGGACTGCTCGGGGCCCTCGGGCGAGGATGCGGCGGGCAGCGGGGTGGGTGGCTGCCAGGGCCAGGGGTCGAGCTGCAACGGACCGGCCACGAAGGCCCAGAGCACCAGCGCGCCCAGTCCCCCGCCGACCAGGGCGGGCAGGGCGTCGGCGGCGTCCGCCCCGGCCCGGGAGAGCGCGGCGGCGGCACCGAGGACGGCGAACGCCGCGATGCCCAGCAGGCCGACGGCGAGCCGGCGTGCGGCCAGCACGCCGATCCCGGCGGCGAACGCCGCCAGCAGCACCGCCGTGCCGACCAACAGGGCGATCTTGTCGTACCGGCCGAAGACGTCGATGGCGAACTGCTTGAGTGGCTCGGGGACCACGTCGACCACCACCCCGCCGACCGCGATCAGCGGAGCGGAGCGCGGACCGGTGAGGACGGCGACCGGCTCGGCGACACCGATGGCCACCACGGCGGCGGTGACCCCGGCCAGTGCGGCGAGGCCGCGGGGGGTGGTGCTCATCGGGCCAGTGTCGTCGATCGACCACCCCGCCCGCCAACTGTGTAAGCGTTCCGTAAGCAGAGCCACCGAACGTGTCAGGGCGCACCGCCGACGTACGACGATGCGCCCTGAACTGGCGTGCTACCGGGTCAGAACCCCGGGCCGTGCTGGTGACCGTGGCCGTGGCCGTGGCCGCCACCGGCGGCGGCCGGCTCCGGCTGCTCCGGCTTCTCCACCACCAGGCTCTCGGTGGTCAGCAGCAGACCGGCGATCGACGCGGCGTTGGTGACCGCGTTACGGGTCACCTTCACCGGGTCGATGATGCCGGACTTCACCAGGTCGACGTACTCGCCCTTGGCGGCGTCGAGGCCGTGGCCCCACTCCTTGCCGGCGACCTTCTCCACCACCACGTAACCGTCGTGGCCGGCGTTCTGGGCGATCCAGCGCAGCGGCTCGACCAGCGACTTGCGCACGATCGAGACACCGACCTTCTCGTCACCAGTGAGGCCGAGGTCGTCGTCGAGCACCGAGCGGATCTGGGCCAGCGCGGAACCGCCGCCGGGAACCGTGCCCTCCTCGACCGCGGCCTTGGTCGCGGCGATCGCGTCCTCGATGCGGTGCTTGCGCTCCTTCATCTCGACCTCGGTCGCCGCGCCCGCCTTGATGACCGCGATGCCGCCGGAGAGCTTGGCCAGCCGCTCGGCCAGCTTCTCCCGGTCCCACTCGGAGTCGGACGCCTCGATCTCCTTGCGGATCTGGGCGACCCGGTCGGCGACCTCGGCGGACTGGCCGCCGCCGTCGATGACGGTGGTGTTCTCCTTGTCGACCACGACGCGCCGGGCGGTGCCGAGCGCCTCCAGGCCGACCTGGTCGAGCCGGTAGCCCAGCTCCGGGGCGACCAGCTCGGCGCCGGTCAGGATCGCCATGTCCTGGAGCATCGCCTTACGGCGGTCGCCGAAGCCCGGGGCCTTGACCGCGCAGACCTTGATGGTCTTGCGGATCGCGTTGACCACCAGGGTCGACAGCGCCTGGCCCTCGACGTCCTCGGCGACGATCAGCAGCGGCTTGTTGTTCTGGAGGACCTTCTCCAGCAACGGCAGCAGCTCCTCGATCGCCGAGATCTTCTGCGTGGTGATGAGGATGTACGGGTCCTCCAGCACCGACTCCTGCGACTCCGAGTCGGTGACGAAGTTCGGCGAGATGAAGCCCTTGTCGAACTGGAGACCCTCGGTCACCTCCAGCTCGGTGGTGAGCGTGGAGCCCTCCTCGACGGTGATGACGCCGTCGCGGCCGACCTTCTCCATCGCCTCGGCGATCAGCTCGCCGATGGTGGCGTCCTGCGCGGAGATCGTCGCGACGTGCGCGATCGACTCCTTGTCGGCCACCTCGGCGGCCCGGCCGAGCAGCGCCTCGGAGACCTTGGCAGCCGCCGCGTCGACGCCCCGCTTGAGGCCGGCCGGGTTGGCCCCGGCGGTCACGTTGCGCAGGCCCTCGCGGACCATCGCCTGGGCCAGCACGGTCGCGGTGGTGGTCCCGTCGCCGGCGACGTCGTTGGTCTTCGTCGCCACCTCCTTGACCAGCTGCGCGCCGAGGTTCTCGTACGGGTTGGTGAGCTCGATCTCCTTGGCGATGGTCACACCATCGTTGGTGATCGTCGGCGCACCGAATTTCTTGTCCAGGACGACGTTGCGCCCGCGCGGGCCGAGGGTGACCTTGACCGTGTCCGCGAGGGCGTTGACACCGTGCTCCAGCAGGTGCCGGGCGTCGTCCGAGAAGCTCAGGATCTTCGCCATGAATGTCCCTTCGAAGCGACGTCGCCCCGGCCCGGCGAGCCGGACCGGGGCGACGACACTGGAATCGGTTGGTTACTTCTCGATGACCGCGAGAACGTCGCGGGCGGAGAGCACCAGGTACTCCTCGCCGGCGTACTTGATCTCGGTGCCGCCGTACTTCGAGTACAGGACGGTGTCGCCGACCTTGACGTCGAGCGGCACGCGGTTGCCCTTGTCGTCGATCCGGCCCGGGCCGACGGCGAGGACGGTGCCCTCCTGCGGCTTCTCCTTGGCGGTGTCGGGGATCACGATGCCCGACGCCGTGGTGGTCTCAGCCTCGTTCGCCTGGACCACGATGCGGTCCTCGAGCGGCTTGATCGCAACCTTGGTCGCGGTAGTCACGGGCATACCCTCCTGGGGTACTTGGTTTCGTTGCCGGCCGAGAGTCCGACCAGCGTCAATCTGCCTCATGCCACCGGGCGGGGCCGTCGTCGCGGGTGCCGGTCCGCCTGGCGTTCAGCACCCGGACCGGATGGTCCGGACGCTGGCACCCTCAGGGTGAGAGTGCTAATCGCAGGTTATTCCTCGGCTAGCACTCCGTCAAGGAGAGTGCCAACGCGCCACCCATCGTGTCGCCCCGGTTCCGCCGCCGGTGATGATCGACTCAGTGGTGGCGATCCAGCGGTGTCGACCCCGCACGGAGGCCGTAACGTCGGCCCGCCCAGGTCGAGCCTCCCCGATTGCCCCGGCCGCACGACGCGCCGGGACCGGTGGGCCGGGCGCGGGTCGACACCGCCGCCGGCTCCGTCCGGTCCGAGCCGGACAATGGGCGGGTGGATCTCGACCAGTTCGCCGCCCTACGTACCCCCGAGGGGTCGGCCGTGCTCGCCGCGGCGACCGAGGTGGCCGGCGGCGACCCACTGGTCGCGGCGGCGGCGCTGCGGTCGCGCGGGCTGCCGGCCGGGCTGGCCGCCGCCGCGCTCACCCAGGCCGAGCTGCGCCGCCGGGCGGTCGGCAAGTTCGGCCCCGAGGCCGCCGGGATGTTCCTCACCCGCCCCGGCCTGGAGCAGGCCACCCGCCGGGTGGTCGCCGACCGGCGGGCCGCGCGGCTGGCCGCCGCCGGGGTGCGCACCCTCGCCGACCTGGGCTGCGGCCTCGGCGCCGACGCGCTCGCCGCCGCCCGCGCCGGCATCCGGGTGTACGGGGTGGAGGCCGACCCGGTCACCGCCGCGCTGGCCGCCGCGAACGCCGAGGCGGCCGGGCTGGCCGAGATGTTCACCGTGGAGTGCGGTGACGCGACGGCGTTCGACGTGACCGGGGTCGACGCGGTCTTCTGCGACCCGGCGCGGCGTCGGGCCGGCACCGGACGGCGGATCTTCGACCCGAACGCCTACTCGCCGCCGTGGGACTTCGTCACCGGGCTGGCCGGGCGGGTGCCGTACACGGTGGTGAAGGTGGCCCCCGGCATCGACCACGCGTTGATCCCGGCGGACGCCGAGGCGGAGTGGGTAAGCGTCGACGGCGACCTGGTCGAGGCGGCCCTCTGGGGCGGCCCGCTCGTCGGGGCCCCCCGCCGGGCGACCGTCCTGAGACCGAAGGAGGGGCACCTCGCCGACCGGGTCCGGCAGCAACCGGCGGGCGGCCGTCCACCGGGTCAGCCCCGCGACAGCGCGGGAGTCCCCTGTCATCAGCTGACCGGAGCGGGTGATCGGGAGGCGGCGGTCGGGCCGGTGCGGCGGTACCTGTACGACCCCGACCCGGCGGTGGTCCGGGCGCACCTGGTCGCCGAGCTGGCCGACACGCTCGGCGCGACGCTTGCCGACCCGAGCATCGCCTACCTGTACGCGGACACTCCGCAGCCGACCCCGTTCGGCCGGTGCCTGGAGATCGTCGACGTGCTGCCGTTCTCGCTGAAGCGGTTGCGTGCGCTGCTACGGGAGCGTCGGGTCGGCCGGGTGGAGATCCTCAAGCGGGGCTCGGCGCTGGAGCCGGAACAGCTTCGCCGGGATCTGAAGCTGGCCGGAGAGGCCGCTGCCAGCCTGGTGCTGACCCGGGTCGCCGGGGCACCCACGGTGCTGGTCGGCCGACCGGTCGCGAGCGAGGCCCCGCCGGGTTAGCGTGATCGGCATGGCGGGACAGGCCACCGCGGCGACGGCGCTGCTGACGAAGCGGAAGATCGCGCACAGCACCCATCCGTACGACGTCTCCCCGGACGCGCCGCGCTACGGCGCGCTGGTCGCGGCGGCGCTCGGAGTGCCGCCGGAGCGGGTGTTCAAGTCGCTGGTCACCGAGGTGGACGGGGCGCTGGCGGTGGCGGTCGTCCCGGTCACCGGTGAACTCGACCTCAAGGCGCTGGCGGCGGTGCTGGGTGGCAAGCGGGCCACCCTGGCCGACCGGGCCGACGCCGAGCGGGCCACCGGCTACGTGCGGGGTGGGATCAGCCCGCTGGGTCAGCGGCGTCGGTTGCCGACGGTGGTGGACGCCTCCGCGCTGGCCCACGACACCGTCTACGTCTCGGCCGGCCGCCGGGGACTGCAGCTCCAACTCGCCCCGGCCGACCTGGTCACCCTCACCGGGGCCCGCACCGCGCGGATCGCCGCCGGCTGACCGGCCCACCACCCCCGACGGGGGTGGTCGCGGAACGGACACGGAGCGTGTTTCCAGGGCGGGTGTCCTGGGGGTGACAACCGCGTTGCTGAATTGTTACCGCCGCCAACAAACTTCTGACCTCGGCAGTCTTGCGCCCGGGATGTGAGCGGGAATACGTTGCCGGACACAACAAAACACCGATCACTACTTCCCCCACCCCCGAAAGGACCCGTGCAGATGCGCAAGGGCTTCCTCACCTTCGCCGCCGTCGGCCTGCTGGCCACCGGCAGCATGGCCGCCTGTGGCGACGACTCCGCCAGCAACGAGGCCGGCGGCAACACCGACAAGAAGCCGAAGATCGGCGTGATCCTGCCGGACAGCAAGTCCTCCGCCCGCTGGGAGACCGCCGACCGCAGGTTCCTCAAGGAGGCGTTCGACAAGGCCGGCGTCGACTCGGACATCCAGAACGCCCAGAACGACAAGAACGCCTTCCAGACCATCGCCGACCAGATGATCACCAACGGCGTCACCGCGCTGATGATCGTCAACCTGGACTCCGGCACCGGCAAGGCCGTGCTCGAAAAGGCGAAGTCGCAGGGTGTCGCGACGATCGACTACGACCGGCTCACCCTGGGCGGCTCCGCCCAGTACTACGTCAGCTTCGACAACGAGGCCGTCGGCAAGCTCCAGGGCGAGGGACTGGCCAAGTGCCTGACCGACAAGGGCGTCAAGAACCCGACGGTCGCCTACCTCAACGGCTCGCCGACCGACAACAACGCCACCCTGTTCAAGAACGGGTACGACTCGGTACTCAAGCCGAAGTTCGACTTGAAGGAATACACCAAGGGCCCGGACCAGTCCGTGCCGGACTGGGACCCGGCGCAGGCCGCCACGATCTTCGAGCAGATGCTCACCCAGACCGGCGGCAAGATCGACGGCGTGCTCTCCGCCAACGACGGCCTCGGCAACGCGGCCATCTCGGTGCTGAAGAAGAACAAGCTGAACGGCAAGGTCCCGGTGACCGGCCAGGACGCCGACGTGACCGGCCTGCAGAACATCCTCGCCGGTGACCAGTGCATGACCGTCTACAAGGCCGTCAAGAAGGAGGCCGACGCGGCTGCCGAGCTGGCCATCGCGGTGGCGAAGGGCGAGCGGAAGGAGACCGGGCAGACGGTCAAGGACCCGGAGAGCGGCCGGGACGTCCCGTCCGTGCTGCTGGAGCCGAAGGCGATCGACAAGTCGACCGTCAAGGACGTGGTGGCCGACGGCTACGTCGACAAGGCCACCCTCTGCGCCGGTGCGTACGCCGCCCTGTGCGCCGCGAACGGCATCAGCTGACCCGTACGACGAGCGTCGTACCCCGTTGACGTGACGCCGCCCGGCACGGAATCCCGTGCCGGGCGGCGCTCGCCGGACGGGCTCCGAGACCTTCCCTCCGTCCGAAGGAGACCCCCGTGTCCGCGACCCCCCTGCTGGAACTGCGCGGGATCGACAAGAGCTTCGGTCCCGTCCAGGTCCTGCGCGACGTCGCCCTCGCCGCCTACGCCGGAGAGGTGACCGCGCTGGTCGGCGACAACGGCGCCGGCAAGTCCACCCTGGTCAAGTGCATCAGCGGCATCTACCCGGCCGACGCCGGCGAGTTCCTCTTCGACGGCCGCCCGGTGAGCATCAACAGCCCCCGGGACGCCGCCACGCTCGGCATCGAGGTCGTCTACCAGGACCTCGCGCTCTGCGACAACCTCGACATCGTGCAGAACATGTTCCTCGGCCGGGAGAAGCGCAGCGGGCTGGTGCTCGACGAGCCGACCATGGAGCAGATGGCGGCGGAGACCCTGGCCGGGCTCTCCGTGCGGACCGTGAAGTCGCTGCGCCAGCACGTCTCCAGCCTCTCCGGCGGCCAGCGGCAGACCGTCGCCATCGCCAAGGCGGTGCTCTGGAACAGCAGGCTGGTCATCCTGGACGAGCCGACCGCCGCGCTCGGGGTGGCGCAGACCGCCCAGGTCCTCGAACTGGTCCGCCGACTGGCCGACAACGGCCTGGCCGTGGTGCTGATCTCACACAACATGAACGACGTCTTCGCCGTCTCCGACCGGGTCGCCGCGCTCTACCTCGGCCAGATGGTCGCCCAGGTGAAGACCACCGACATCACCCACTCGCAGGTGGTCGAGTTGATCACCGCCGGCCGCTCCGGCACGCTGGGTCTCACCGGCGAGCCGGTCCGGGCCGGCAACGGCACCGGCGCAGGGCCCGCCGACACCACTCCAGGAGGCGTTCGATGACCACCACCGCCGTGCACAAGGAAGGCCCGGCGGCGGTCACACCGACCCCGACCGTCGGCAGCCACGTCCGCGGCTACCTGGGCCGGGTACGCGGCGGCGACATCGGCGCGCTGCCCGCCGTGCTCGGTCTGATCGTGCTCTGCACGGTCTTCTCGATCATGCGGCCGTCGTTCCTCACCGCCGGCAACTTCGCGAACCTGTTCACCCAGGGCGCGGCGGTCATGCTGATCGCCATGGGGCTGGTCTTCGTCCTGCTGCTCGGCGAGATCGACCTCTCCGCCGGCTTCGCCAGCGGGGTCTGCGCGGCCATCCTGGCCAACGTCGCCACCAAGGCCGGCTACCCCTGGTACGTGGCCGTGCTCGCCGCGATCCTCACCGGCGTGGTCATCGGCACCGTGCTCGGCTTCCTGGTCGCGAAGATCGGCATCCCGTCCTTCGTGGTCACCCTGGCCGGCTTCCTCGCCTTCCAGGGCATCGTGCTGATGCTGATCAGCGGTGGCAGCAACATCACGGTCAACGACGAGGTGCTGGTGGCGATCGCCAACCGGAACCTCTCGCCCACCCTCGGCTGGCTGCTGGCCGCCCTCGCGGTCGGCGGGTACGCGGCCGTGCAACTGCTCCGGCACCGCCAGCGGCTGGCCCGGGGCCTGACCACCGACCCGCTGGCGGTGGTGCTCAGCCGGATCGGCGGGCTGACCCTGATCCTCGGCATCGCGGTCTACATCCTGAACCAGGAGCGCAGCCGCAACGTCCTGGTCAACTCGCTCAAGGGCGTGCCGATCGTGGTGCCGATCATCGCGGTGCTGCTGATCGTCTGGACCTTCGTGCTCCAGCGCACCAGCTACGGCCGGCACGTCTACGCCGTCGGCGGCAACAAGGAGGCCGCCCGCCGGGCCGGCATCAACGTCGACAAGATCCGGATTTCGGTCTTCGTGATCTGCTCGTCCATGGCGGCCGTCGGCGGCATCGTCGCGGCGAGCCGGGCCAACTCGGTGGACCCGAACACCGGCGGCAGCAACGTGCTGCTCTACGCCGTCGGCGCGGCGGTGATCGGTGGCACCAGCCTCTTCGGTGGCAAGGGCCGGGTCCTCGACGCCGTGCTCGGTGGCGCGGTGGTCGCCGTGATCGACAACGGCATGGGCCTGATGGGTTACAGCGCCGGGGTGAAGTACGTGGTCACCGGCGTGGTGCTGCTCCTCGCGGCCAGCGTGGACGCGCTGTCGCGCCGTCGCGCCAACGCCTCCGGCACCCGCTGATCCGCGTACACCACCGGCGGGGACATGGGGTGCCAGTAACGATGCGGGTAGGACCGAGCCAGGACGAGATCCGGCGGCAGAACCTCGGGGCGCTGCTCCGGCACGTCCACGTGCACGGCGCCACCTCCCGCGCGGAACTCACCACCGCCCTCGGGCTCAACCGCAGCACCATCGGCGCGCTCACCGCCGAACTGGCCGGTGCCGGGCTGGTCAGCGAGGGGACGCCGAAGGAGACCGGCCGGGCCGGACGACCGTCACTGGTCGTCCGGCCCGAGTCGACCCGGGTCTACGCGTACGCGTACTCGATCGAGGTGGACCGGCTTCGGGCCGCGCGGGTCGGTCTCGGCGGCGAGGTGCTGGACCGCCGCGACCTGGACCGGCCGCGCGACCTGGACGCCGGGGAGACCACCCCGATGCTGGCCGGCGCCCTCAAGCAGATGCGCGAGCGGGTGCCGCCGGGGTCGATCTGCGTCGGGGCCGGCGTCGCGGTCTGCGGCATGGTCCGCAAGGCCGACGGGCTGGTCCGGCTCGGCCCCACCACCGGCTGGGTGGACGAGCCGATCGGCGCCGCGCTCGCCGCCGAGCTGGGCGTGGAGCTGCCGGTCACGGTGGGTAACGTGGCGGACGTCGCCGCCTTCGCCGAGCACGCCCGGGGCGTCGCCGCCGGCTGCGACAACGTCATCTACCTCTACGGGGACGTCGGCGTCGGTGCCGGCATCATCGCCGGGGGACGCCGGCTGACCGGCCACGGCGGGTACGGCGGCGAGGTCGGGCACATGGTGGTGGTGCGCGACGGCACCCCCTGCGAGTGCGGCTCCCGGGGCTGCTGGGAGACCCAGATCGGCGAGTACGGGCTGCTCCGGGCCGCCGGCCGGTCCGACGCCCGGGGCCGGGAGGCGCTGCTGGCCGTCTTCGACGCCGCCGACCGGGGCGACGCCCGCGCCCAGACGGCGCTACGGCACGCCGGTGACTGGCTCGGCTTCGGGGTGGCGAACCTGGTCAACATCTTCAACCCCGAGATGGTCATCTTCGGCGGCACCATGCGGGACCTCTACCTGGCCGCCGCCGCCCAGGTCCGCAGCCGGCTCAACGAGACCGGGCTGCCCGCCTGCCTGGAGCACGTCCGGCTGCGTACCCCCAAGCTCGGTGACGACGCGGCGCTCATCGGCGCGGCCGAGCTGGCCTTCGAACGGCTCCTCGCCGACCCGCTCGACGTCAACTGAGTCTCCGCCGCCCCGTTCCCGCCGCCCTGTTCCCGCCGCCCGGCGAGTTGGTCGGCCCCCGGTGAACTGATCGGCCCGGTATTCCGTACCAGTGGACGGACGGGCAGCCGGCGGGTCGCTGCCCGGCAGGACAGGTCGGCCCGGATCGAGGAGGCACCGCAGCATGGCACCGCTGGATTCCGTACGTCGTCGGCGAGGGCACCGGACCCACCGGGTGGCGGTGCTGCTCGTCACGTTCCTGGCCGGGCTCGTCGTCCTACCCGGCATGGCCGTCGCCGCGCCCGGCTCCCAGATGAACGCCGCCGACATGACGCTGCTCAACGGCGTCCGGCTGGCCGGCCTGTGGGAGATGCCGGCCGGTCAGATGGCCGCCGAGAAGGGCCAGTCCGCGCGGGTACGGGAGGTCGGGGCCGAGATCGCCCGGCAGCACGGCGTCCTCGACGAGCTGGTGGTGGAGGCCGCCAACAAGCTGGGCGCGACGCTGCCGAGCGATCCCACCACCGAGCAGAAGGGGTGGCTGACCGAGATGCAGAACGCCTCCGGTGCTCAGTTCGACCAGATCTTCGTGACCCGGCTCCGGGTGGCCCACGGCAAGATCTTCCCGGTGATCGGCGCGGTCCGGGCCAGCACCCGGGACAACACCGTCCGCAAGCTCGCCGACGATGCCAACAAGTTCGTCAACGACCACATGGCCATGCTGGAGAGCACCGGACTGGTCCGCTGGCAGCAGATGCCGCCGGCCGCGATGCCGCCCGCGCAGAGCGACTCGCTGGTCGCCGCCGCCCAGGTCGGTGCCACCTCCGGGCCGTCGGTCGCGGTCAGCACCACCGTCGTCTGGGCGGTCTTCCTGCTCGCGCTCGGTGCCGGCGGCTACGCCACCTGGCGGATCATGCGACGCAGCTGACCCCCACGCGCTCGACGAACGGCCCGGAGGCGGTACGCCTCCGGGCCGTCGTGCGTCCGGCGACCTCGGGGCGTCGGCCCCTTCGGCGGGCCCGACCCCGGGCGGTGTGCGGTCAGCGGGCCGGCCGCTGTTCGGTCAGCGGCCCGACCCGGGCGTTCTTCGGTCAGCGGCCGGCCTCGGGGCGTTCGTGGGTCAGCGGTCGACCTGGGTGAAGTCCCAGGAGTGCGGGGGTCGGGCGACCAGCGTGGCCGGCGGCTCCGGCAACGCACGTGGGCTGCTGCGCCACTTCGAGATGACCACCACCCGATGGTCGGTGGACGAGAAGACCTCACTGGACAGGTGTAGCGGGTCGTGCTCGAACTCGGGCAGCGCGGTCTCGCACACCCAGGTGATCAGGTCGGCGAAGCCGTACGACTCCGCCCGCGCCTCCCACATCCGGACGATCACGCCGGCCCCCTCCCGTCACACGATTCCCCTGGTCGAGCCGCACGAACCGGCGGTCCCGTCACACGCTGACCGTGGTCAGCGGCATCGCCGAGTCGGCGGGCAGGTCCAGCCGGCTCGGTGCCACCCCGGCGGCCACCAGGTGCGCACCGAGCGCGGCGACCATCGCCCCGTTGTCGGTGCAGAGCCCCGGCCGGGGCACCCGGACCCGGATGCCGTACCGCTGCGCCCGCTGTTCGGCCATCGCCCGCAGCCGCGAGTTGGCCGCCACTCCCCCGCCGATCACCAGGGTGTCCACCCCGTGCGCCCGGCAGGCGGCCAGCGCCTTGCCGGTGAGCACGTCACAGACCGCCTCCTGGAAGGACGCGGCCACGTCGGCCACCGGCACCGGCTCACCCGAGCGTCGCCGCCCCTCCACCCAGCGGGCCACCGCCGTCTTCAGCCCGGAGAAGGAGAAGTCGTACCGGTGGGCGGCGAGGTCCTTGGCGGCGGTGAGGCCACGCGGGAACCCGATCGCCGCCGGGTCACCGGCCCTGGCCTCCCGGTCGATGTACGGGCCGCCCGGAAACGGCAGCCCGAGCAGCCGGGCCACCTTGTCGAACGCCTCCCCGGCCGCGTCGTCGATCGTCGCGCCCAGCGGGGTCACCCCCCGGGCCAGGTCGTCGACGAGCAGCAGCGAGGAGTGCCCGCCGGAGACCAGCATGGCGATCGCCGGGGCGGGCAGCGGGCCGTGCTCCAGGGTGTCCACGGCGACGTGGGCGGCCAGGTGGTTCACCCCGTACACCGGTTTCTCGGCGGCCACCGCGTAACCCTTGGCGGCGGCCACCCCGACCAGCAGGGCACCGGCCAGGCCGGGACCGGAGGTGACCGCGATCGCGTCGATGTCGGCGATGGTCACCCCCGCCTCACGCAGCGCCCGGTCCATGGTCGGCACGATGGCCTCCAGGTGCGCCCGGCTGGCCACCTCGGGCACCACCCCGCCGAACCGGGCGTGTTCGTCCACGCTGGAGGCCAGCGCGTCGGCGAGCAGGGTGTGCCCGCGGACGATACCCACCCCGGTCTCGTCGCAGGAGGTCTCGATGCCGAGGATCAGCGGTTCGTCAGCCATGGTCCGTCCCGTCCTCGACCGGTTCCGTGTCGCGCCGCATGACCAGCGCGTCGGTGTTGCTCGGTTGGTAGTAGCCCCGCCGTACGCCGATCGGCTCGAACCCGTACGTCGCGTAGAGCCGCTGGGCGGGGGCGTTGTCGGCGGCCACCTCCAGCAGGACGCTGCCCGCGCCGCACCGGGTCGCCTCCGCCAGCAGATCCTCCAGCAGGGCCCGGCCGACCCCGCGCCGCTGGGCGTCCCGGCGGACCGCGATGTTCTGCACCCAGGCCTCGCCGCCCGGCTCGACGGTCAACCCGGCGTAGCCCAGCAGGGCCCCGTCGGCGTCCAGGGCGACCCGGTAGTGGTGCCCGCTGGCCAGCTCGTTCCAGAACATCGCCGGCGACCACTGTTCGGCACCGAACAGGTCCGCCTCGATCGGCAGCACCTCGTCGATGTGCCACCAGCGGAACCGGTCGAGTCGGACCGTCACGGCAGCACCGACTTACGGCTGGTCGCCGCCACCGCGTCCGGTCGGCGCAGGTACAGCGGGGTGAGCGCCTCGCTTGGGGCGTCCGCCGTGATCCGCGCGGCGGCCAGGGTGACCAGCGCGGCGGCGTCCGGGTAACGGGGCTCGGCGCGCAGCGGCAGGCCGAGCACGTCGGCGTACCGGTGGACGCCGTCCCCCACCGCCACGGTGACGGCCAACTCCCGGGCGCGGGCGGCGACGACCGCCGGGGCGTCCACCTCCGGCCCGGCGATCCGCCGGCCGGTGCCGTCGTAGACCGCCCAGTACACCTCTTTCCGCCGAGCGTCGGCGGCGACCAGCACCCGCTCGTCCCCGGCCGCGCCGCCCGCTGCCGGGTCGCCCTCCGCCGGGCGGCCGATGCCGTCGAGCGAGCAGACGCCGTACGTGGGGATGCCGAGCACCTGGCCCATGGTGGCGGCGGTGACCAGCCCGACCCGCAGTCCGGTGAAGGGGCCGGGGCCGAGCCCGGCGACGATCGCACCGAGGTCACCCGGCCGGGCACCGACGTCGGCGAGCACCGCCTCGACCTGCGGGGCGAGCAGTTCACCGTGGGCCCGAGCGTCGACCGTGCACCGGTACGCCCGCAACGCGACGCCGTCCACCGTGACCTCGGCCAGCGCCGCGGTGACCGCGGGGGTCGAGGAGTCCACCACCAGTACGAGCACGGTGAGCCAGCCTAGCCGTCCACCCGCGCCCGCCGGTCACACCCCGCCTGGCCCGCGGTGTCGGCACGTGCACGAGCCGCCCCCAGCCCTCGCCTCGGCCCCGGCACTCGGTCGCCAATCCTCGGCCCCGGCGCTCGACCCCTGGGCGCTCGGGTTCCCGACGCTCGGCGCTCGGGTTCCGGCGTTGTACTTGGCGGGGAACTGTATGCCGAGGAGGCATGTTTATGACAGATCGGCATACGGCTCAGCGGGACAACGTCATCATGCGGGGATGCCTCAGCGTAGTCGCCTCGCCACGGAGATCGCCGCCGTGCTCCGCCGGGAACGCGGGTCCCGACGGCTCACCCAGCAGCAACTGGCAGACCGGGCCGGCACGAGCCAGAGTGCGGTGGCCCGTGTCGAGCGTGGCGAACGGATTCCGGGCATTCCGCTGGTCGAACGGCTCTTCGCCGCCCTCGACCTACAGCTCGCCGTCACCACCGAGCAGTTGGACAGCCAACTCGACGCCCGGATGGACGCCCTCGCCGCTCGGCCACTCCGCGACCGGATCGGCGACCTGGAACTCGATCTCCTGCTCGACCGGCTGGGCGACCTGCCCTACCGGCTGACCGGCAGCACCGCCGCGCTGCTTCAGGGCGCCCCGGTACCGGTCGACGTGGTCGAGATCGCGGTCCGTTGGCGCGACTCCGCCCGGTTCACCGCCTGGTTGAGGGCCGCCTACGGACAGCGTTGGGACGCCCGGTGGCGCGAGTTCGGCGGACTGTACCTCGAACCGGAAGAGCCGGGCGAGCATCTCTGGCGGACCAGGTACGGCGACCTCCGCGCGCAGATGTGCGACGAGCTACCCCCGGCGGTCGAGGTACGACACGACGAGCGCAGCTACCGGGTGGTGCCGTTGTTGGCGGTGGAGCTGACCGATCCGCGCGCCGCCGACCTGCTGCGCCGGCACCGCCAGCGGGCTGCCGGCGGTGCCGGGAAGAGCGGTTGACCGTACGGAACCCTCGACGGGGCCCACCGGGGCACAGCGGGGCCTCGGTCGGCCGAGGCCCCGCCGCCGGGCAGCACGAGTGCGATTGGCCGCGCCGCTGCCCGGAAGGGCCGGGCGGGCCGGGCGGTCGGTCGGACCGGCGGGTCAGCCGGCCGAGCGTTCCCAGTCGATGGTGGGTAGACCGGCGTCGGCGAGGGCCTTGTTGGTGGCGCTGAACGGGCGGCTGCCGAGGAAACCACGCGGGTTCATCGGGCTCGGGTGACCGGCCTCCAGCACCACGTGCCGGGGGTTGGTGACCAGGGCCGCCTTCTTGCGGGCGTAGCCGCCCCAGAGCAGGAAGACCACCGGTTCGTCCCGGGCGTCCAGGGCCCGGATGGTGGCGTCGGTGAACTCCTCCCACCCCTTGTTCGCGTGCGACCCGGGGCTGGCCTGCCGGACGGTCAGCACCGCGTTGAGCAGCAGCACGCCCTGCGCCGCCCAGCCGTCCAGGTTGCCGCTGCGCGGCTTCGGCACGCCCAGGTCCTCACTCAGCTCCTTGAAGACGTTACGCAGCGACGGCGGCACGGACACCCCCTCGCGCACGCTGAAACTCAGCCCGTGCGCCTGCCCCGCTTTGTGGTACGGGTCCTGACCGAGGATCAGCACCCGGCACTGATCCGGCCCGCACAGCCGGTACGCGGAGAAGAGATCCTCCAGCGGCGGGAAGACGGTCTGGGTGGCGTACTCGTGGGCGACGAAGTCGGCCAGCGCCGCCGTACGGGCCGGGTCCAGGTGCGGGGTGAGCACGGCACGCCACGCCTGCGGGAGCAGTGCCAGCAGGTCGAGGGCGGGGGTGTCGTCGGGCATCGGCAACCTTTCGCAACGAAGTCCCCGGAACTCTAGGCAGCGGGTACGACAGCCCTCAGCCCAGGGCGGTCAGCCGCTGCGCCCAGTCCCCGCCCACCGGCGTCAGCTCGACCACCCGCGTGTCGTCGTCGCGCCGGTCGATGCACACCCGCAGGTGGGCGTCGACCAGCTGCTCGACCAGCCCCTCACCCCACTCGACCACGGTCACCGAGTCGTCCACCGAGGCGTCCAGGTCCAGGTCGTCGATCTCGGCGCGCGGGTCGGTCGCGTCGCCCAACCGGTACGCGTCGGCGTGTACCAGGTCCACCGTGCCGCCGCGCGTCGGATCGGGCCGGTGCACCCGGGCGATCACGAAGGTCGGCGAGGTGATGTCGCCGCGTACCCCCAGGCCGGCGCCGAGGCCCTGGGTGAGCGCGGTCTTGCCGGCTCCCAGCGGGCCGGTGAGCAGCAGCAGGTCACCGGCGCGCAGCAACCCGGCCAGCCGGCGGCCGAAGGCGTGCGTGTCCTCGACCGTCGGCAGCGTGACGGTCACCCTCACAGTGCCTCCAGGAAACGTTCCAGCGCGGCGTTGACCTCGTCGGCGTGCTCCAGCATCACCACGTGCCCGCTGTCATGGATCTTGATGTACTCGGCGTGCGGCAGCCGCCGGACGATCTCCTCCGAGTGGACCACCGGCGTGATCATGTCCTTGTCGCCCACCACGACCAGCACCGGCGTGCCACTCAGCGCGGCCAACGCCGGGAACCGGGAGTGGGTGGCCAGGGTCCGCAGGTAGCGGGTCACCGTGTCGGCCGACGTCCGGGAGTTCATCTGCTCCACGTACGACACCAGGGCCGGGCTCGGTTTCGGGGTGCCGAAGCCGTACCGGCGGGTCAACAACCAGGCCACGTTGGAGGTGGACCTGCGGGCCCGGTCGATCACGATCCCGCCGTACCGGGTGGCGTTGCTCATCATGAACAGCACCGGCGAGCCGACCCGGCCGAGCAGCGCCGGCGCGACCAGCTTCGTCTCGGCGAGCAACCCGCCCGACGTGGCCATCAGCACCGTGCCGACCACCCGGTCACCGAACAGCTCCGGGTACGCCTCGGCGAAGGCCATGATGGTCATCCCGCCCATCGAGTGACCCACCAGCACCAGCGGCCCCTCCGGGGCGGTCCGGTCGATCACCCGACGCAGGGTGTGCCCCAGCGCGGCGAGGTCGTACTCGCCGGTCTCCAACCGCCCCGACCGGCCGTGCCCCGGCTGGTCGTACGCGACGACCCGGTAGTCGCCCCGGGCGGCCAACAGCTGGCGCTGGAAGTGGAACGTCCCCATGTCCAGGCAGAAGCCGTGCACCAGCACCACCGTCGGGTGTCCCGGCACCGGTCGGGTCGGCTCGACCACCTCGACGTGGATGTCGGTGCCGTCCGGCAACTCCAGCCGGTACGCCTCGTCGTAGCGCTGCGCGCCGAAGTCCTCCCCGACGTACGGGTCGGCGGGGTCGGCCTTGAGCCGGCGGACCAGGGCACGTTCGGTGGCCACCCCGGCGGCCAGCCCGGCGGCGGCCACCCCCACCGCGGCACCGACCACCCCGGCCACCCTTCCGACGGCGGTCCTCGGCCGGGGCACCCGGAACCGGTTGACGGCGCTCACGGCCGCTCACCGTCGTAGACCCGGGGCACCCGGACCCCGCCGAACCGGGTGACGATCTCGTAGTTGATCGTGCCGACCGCCTCGGCCCAGTCGTCGGCGGTAGGCACCCCGTCGTCGCCGCTGCCGAAGAGGGTCGCCACGTCACCGGCGGCCACCTCGTCCGCGCCGCAGTCGAGCACGAACTGGTCCATGCAGACCCGGCCGGAGATGGTGCGGCGCTTGCCGCCGAGCTGCACCGGGCCGACGTTGGAGGCGTGCCGGGGCACCCCGTCGGCGTAGCCGAGCGGCACCACCGCCAGGTTCGCCTCCTCCTCGGTGGCGTACGTGTGGCCGTACGAGACGCCGGTGCCGGCGGGAACCCGCTTGGTGAGCATCACCCGGGCCCGCGCGGTCATCGCCCGCCGCAACCCGAACTGCTCACCGGCGATCGGCGACAGCCCGTAGACGGCGATCCCGGGCCGGACCAGGTCGAAGTGGGTGTCCGGTCGGGTCAGGGTGGCGGCCGAGTTGGCCAGGTGCCGGTAGCGGGGGCGCAGGCCGGCCCGCTCGGCCATGGCCAACCCCTCGTGGAAGACCGCCAACTGCCGGTCGGTGGTGGGGTGGCCGGGCGAGTCCGCGTACACGAAGTGGCTCCACACCCCGACCACCTCGACCAGGCCGTCGGCCTGGGCCTTCGCGGCGGCCTCCAGCAGGGTCGGCCAGTCGGCGACGGTGGCCCCACCGCGCGCCAGACCGGTGTCGATCTTCAGGTGCAGCCGGGCCGGCCGGTCGGCGGCCCGGCCCGCCTCGACCATCTCGTCGAGCTGGGGCAGGCTCGCGGCGGCTAGGTCCACCCCGGCGGCCACCCCCTCGTGCAGGGGCAGCCCCGGGTCGAGCAGCCAAGCCAGCACCGGCGCGGTGATCCCGGCCCGGCGCAGGGTCAGCGCCTCGTCGAGGGTGCACACCCCGAGCCAGTCCGCCCCCGCATCGAGCGCGGCCCGCGCGGACGGGACCATGCCGTGGCCGTACCCGTCGGCCTTGACCACCGCCATCAGCTCGGCGCTGGTGCCCGACCGGAGCCGGGCCACGTTGTCACGGATCGCGTCCAGATCGACGCGCACCTCGGCCTGCCACATGCGCCCAGCCTACTGGCGTCGGTGATCAGCGGGCCGGTGGACGCCGACCAGGCCCGCCGCCAGCGGGAGGCGGTCAGAGCAGGGGGGCCACCACCGGACGCAGCGCGGCCACCACGTCCGGCGCGGCCACCGGGCCACCCCGGGCCGCCTCCCGCCCGGCCAGCCCGTGCAGGTACGCCGCGACGGCCGCCGCCCGCTCCGGGGCCAGCCCGGCGGCGAGCAGCGAACCGAGCAGCCCGGCCAGCACGTCCCCGGTGCCCCCGGTGGCCAGCGCGGGGCTGCCGGTCGGGTTGACGTACACCCGGCCGTCCGGCGTGCCGACCACCGTGCGGTCCCCCTTGAGCAGCACCGTCGCGTTCATCCAGGCGGCCAGCCGCAGCGCGGCGGCGACCCGGTCGGCCCCCGGCTCCTCCCCGCACAGCCGGGTGAACTCGCGGTCGTGCGGGGTGACCACGATCGGGGCGTCCCGGTCGCGCAGCCGGCCGGCGAGCGAGCCGTCCACCAGCAGGGTCAGCGCGTCCGCGTCGAGCACCACCGGCACCGGCGCGGCCAGCACCGCCCGCAGCTCCGCGCCGGCCTGCTCGCCGGTACCCAGACCGGAGCCGCAGACCCAGGACTGCACCCGGCCCGCACCGGCGACCCGGTCGGTGGCGATCACCGACGGATGCTGCCGGACCGCCTCGTCCCGGGCGCCACCGGCGTACCGGACCAGGCCGGTGGGGCCGGCCAGCGCGCCACCCACCGAGAGCACCGCCGCCCCCGGGTACGTCCGCGACCCCGTGGCCACCCCGACCACGCCCCGGCTGTACTTCTCCGAGGACGCACCGGTGCGGGGCCACCAGTCGACCACGTCCGACCACTCGGTCACCCGTAGCGCGGGGGTGCCGCGCAGCCACGGCCCGAGCCCGATGTCGACCAGCTCGACCTGCCCGGCGAGCGGGGCCGCCGGGCCGACCACCAGGGCCGGCTTGAGCGCGCCGAAGGCCACCGTGACGTCCGCCCGGACGGCGAGCGGCCGACCCGACCCGTCCAGCGGGACGTGCCCGGTGTCCACCGCCACCCCGCTGGGCACGTCCACCGCCACGACGGTGGCCCGGCCGCCGTCGCGGCCCCGCAGCGCGGGCAGGCCGGCGACGAGCCGGTCGGCGGCCTCCCGCAGCCCGCCGGTGCCCCCGATCCCGACGATCCCGTCGAGCACCAGGTCGACGGTGGCGGGCGGGGCGTCGACCAGTCGGCCACCGGCGGCCCGCAGCGCGGCCAGCCCCTCGGCGTGCGCCCGCCCGGGGGTGACCGGCAGCACGGCGACCTGCGCGCCACGCCGGGCCAACCGCTCGCCCGCGTAGAGCGCGTCGCCGCCGTTGTCCCCGGTGCCGACCAGCAGCAGCACCCGCGCGCCGTACACCCCGCCCCGGTCGGCGAGCAGCAGGGCACAGCGCCGGGCCAGCCCGGCCGCCGCCCGCTGCATCAGCGTCCCGGGCGGAAGGGTCGCCATCAGGCCGGCCTCCGCCGCGCGTACGTCAGACACCCGCCACACCGGTTTCATGCCACCCCCGTCTTCCTGCACCCCGTCCCGTTCGGCACCTGGACGGGCCGACCGGCCGGGCCCGTTCCGATCCGCGCGTGCGCGTCCGTCGTGGTCGAGATCACCCTACCGGCGATGGGGGCGGCAGATTAGCCACCGGCGTCGCGGTGGGCAAGACCTGTGGACAGCCCACGGGTACGACCGTCGCCCGTCGTCCACAGGGCCGGATCGACGGCTGTCCGGTCACCTAGCGTCGGTGCCGCGATCGGCAGCGGAGCCGGCAACGGGGGCGGGGAGGAACGCGAATGACGGACGAGCCGGTGCAGGTCGACCTGTCGGTGCTGCGGGTGGCGGCGGGCGGGCTGGCCGACGAGGCGCACGCGTTGGCCCAGGGGCTGGCGGGCCGGCCCGGGTTGGTGCTGTCCGCGCCGGGTTGGCGGGCCGGCCCCGCCCTGGGCCGGCTGGAGTCGGCGGTGCACACCTGGCACGGGACGCTCGGCAGCCGGGTGGCCGAGACCGGCACCGCGCTGCGCGCCGCCGCCGAGGCGTACACGGCGGCCGACGACCGCGCCGCCGGGCGGCTGGCCGGGCACCCCCGATGATCGGGTACGCGCAGCTCTGGGCCGCCTCCCCGGGCGACTGGGACGCGGCGGGGGTGGCCTGGCGCGGGGTGGCCACCCCCGTCGGGCGGCGGCGGGCCGGGTTGGCCGACCGGGCGGCGGCGCTGCGGGCGGGTTGGTCCGGCGGGGCGGCCACGGCAGCCGGCGGGCGGCTCGACGGGCTCCGGGCGGAGTTGGCCACCATCCTGCCGGCACTGGTCGAGATCGAGCAGGTGCTCGCCGAGTTCGCCGGTCGGCTCCGGGTGGCGAAGGCCCGGCTCGCCGAGGCGGTGACGCTGGCGGACCGCACCGGCGTGGCGGTGGACCGGCACGGCGGCGTACGGGCGCTGCCCCCGGTATGGCGCGGCCCCGACTCGGGTGTGCTCCCGGCCGGTGTGGGCACCCGCCTTCCCGGCACGGGCACCGGGGGCGGCGCGGGCGGGGCCCCCGGTGCCGAGCCCGGTGCCGTCCGCGGACCCGGTGCCGTCCGCGGACCCGGTGCCGTCGGCGGGGCGGGCTCGGCGGGGGCGGTGGGCCAGGTGGCGGCGGCGCTGCGGGACGCGCTCGCGCTGGCCGACGCGGCCGACCGGGAGGCTGCGGCCCGGCTGACCGAGCTGGCCGGGGCGGCCCACACCGGCTGGGTCGAGCGGCCACCCCCGGGGCGACCGGCGGACGACGCCGCCCCGGCGCTGGTCCGCGCCTGGTGGACCACCCTCACCCCGGCCCAGCGGCGCTGGTTGGTGGTGCACGAGCCGGCCCGGATCGGCCGGCTCGACGGGGTGCCGGCGACGGCTCGTGACCAGGCCAACCGGCTGCTGCTGGCCGGTCATCGGGAGGCCCTGCTGGCCGAGCGCCGGTCGTTGTCGGCCCGCCTTCCGCGCGAACGCGCCGGCCTGCGTCGGGTCGAGCGGGCGCTGGCCGTCCTGGACGGGCTCGCCGGGCGGTTGGCCTCGACGACCCCACCCCGGGCATACCTGCTCGGGCTCGACCCGCGAGGTGACGGACGGGCGATCGTCGCGCTGGGCAACCCGGACCGGGCCGGCCGGGTGCTGACCTACGTGCCGGGGATGACCAGCGACCTCGCCGACGTCCCCGGTGAGCTGAGTCGGGCCGCCCGGGTGCAGGCCAGGTGCGCCGCCATCGCCCCCGGCGAGGAGACGGCAGCGGTGCTCTGGCTGGATTACGACGCGCCCGACTTCCTGCCCGAGGCATCCTCGCCGGCCCAGGCCAACGACGCCGGGCCGGCGTTGCACCGCTTCCAGGAAGGGCTGCGCGCCACCCACGACGGGCCGGCAGCCCGGCAGACCGTGCTGGGGCACAGCTACGGCTCGTTGGTGGTGGGCAGCGCCGCCCGGGACCACGGGCTGGCCGCCGACGCGCTGGCCTTCGTCGGCTCACCCGGGGTCGGGGTGGACCGGGCCGGGGCGCTCGGCCTGCCACCGGACCGGGTCTGGGCGAGCACCGCCCCGGACGACGTGATCAGGCTGGTCGAGCCGCCCCGCGACCTGGCCGGCCGGGCGGTGCTGGCCACCTCGCCGCTGGCCAGCACCGCCTGGCTGCTCCGCCCGGACGACCACCAGCTGTGGTTCGGGCACGATCCGAGCGATCCCGGATTCGGCGGCCGGACCTTCCCCAGCAGCCGGTACGGCCACACCGGCTACTGGGAGCCCGACAACCCGGCCCTGGACGGCATGGCCCGGATCGTGCTCGGCCGGTGACCGGTGCGCTACTCGACGGTGACCGACTTCGCCAGGTTGCGCGGCTGGTCGACGTCGTGCCCCCGGGCGGCGGCGATCTCGGCCGCCAACACCTGCAACGGCACGGTGGTGACCAGCGGTGCGAGCAGGGTCGGCGTACGCGGCACATAGATCAGGTGGTCGGCGTAGCGGACCACCGCCTCGTCACCCTCCTCGGCGATCACGATGGTCCGGGCACCCCGGGCCCGGACCTCCTGGATGTTGGAGACGACCTTGTCGTGCAGCATGCCCCGGCCGACCGGCGACGGCACCACGCAGATCACCGGGGTGCCCTTGTCGAGCAGCCCGATCGGGCCGTGCTTCAGCTCACCGGCGGCGAACCCCTCGGCGTGCATGTACGCCAACTCCTTGAGCTTGAGCGCGCCCTCCAGGGCCACCGGGTAGCCGACGTGCCGGCCGATGAACAGAATGGTCGGCTCGGACTTCAGCTCCCGGGCCAGCTCCCGCACCGGCTCGATCCGGTCGAGCAGCTCACGCAGCTTGCCCGGCATCTCCTGGAGCTGGGCCACCACCGCGCCCACCTCGTCGGCGAACTTGATCCCGCGTACCTGGGCCAGGTGCAGTCCGATCAGGTAGCAGGCGACCAGCTGGGTGAGGAACGCCTTGGTCGAGGCGACCGCGATCTCGGGGCCGCCGTGGGTGTAGAGCACGGCGTCGGACTCGCGCGGGATGGTGGAGCCGTTGGTGTTGCAGATCGCCAGCACCCGGGCCTTCTGCTCCTTGGCGTGCCGCAGCGCCATCAGGGTGTCCATCGTCTCGCCGGACTGCGAGATCACCACGATCAGGGTGGACCGGTCGAGCACCGGGTCGCGGTAGCGGAACTCGCTGGCCAGCTCCACCTCGCAGGGGATCCGGGTCCAGTGCTCGATGGCGTACTTGGCGACCATGCCGGCGTGGTACGACGTGCCGCAGGCCACGATCATGATCTTGTCGACGTCGCGCAGGTCCTGGTCGCTGATCCGGACCTCGTCGAGGGCGATCTCGCCGGTGTCGGTGAGCCGGCCGAGCAGGGTGTCCGCGATGGCCTGCGGCTGCTCCTCGATCTCCTTGAGCATGAACCAGTCGTAGCCGCCCTTCTCGGCGGCCGAGGAGTCCCAGTCCACGTGGAAGTCCTTGCCGGTGGCCGGCTGCCCGTCGAAGTCGGTGATCTCGATGCTCTCGCCGGTGATCAGGACGATCTGGTCCTGGCCCAGCTCGACCGCCTCGCGGGTGTGCTCGATGAACGCGGCCACGTCGCTGGCCAGGTAGTTCTCCCCCTCGCCCCGGCCGACCACCAGCGGCGAGTTGCGCCGGGCGCCGACCACCGCGCCGGGGATGGCGGCGTCGACGGCGAGCAGGGTGAACGCGCCCTCCAGCCGGCGGCAGACCACCCGCATGGCGGCGGCGAGCAGCTGCGGGCTGTCGGTCCCACCGGCCGCGCGCAGTTCGGCGAGCGCGTGGGAGAGCAGGTGGGCGGCGCACTCGGTGTCGGTGTCGCTGGTGAACTGGACGCCGTCGTCCTCCAGCTCGGCGCGGAGCTTGGCGAAGTTCTCGATGATGCCGTTGTGGATCACGGCGACCCGGCCGTCGGGGGCCAGGTGCGGGTGGGCGTTGCGGTCGGTCGGGCCGCCGTGGGTGGCCCACCGGGTGTGGCCGATGCCGGTGGTGCCGTCGCCGATGCCGACCGGACTGGCGGCGCAGTCGTCCGGGTTGCTGGCGGCCCGCTCGGAGAGGACCTTCTCCAGGTTGGCCAGCTTGCCGGCCTTCTTCTCGGTGAGCAGCTCGTCGTCGCAGACGATCGCGACCCCGGCCGAGTCGTAGCCCCGGTATTCCAGCCGCCGCAGTCCGTCGAGCACGATGCCGAGCGCCGGGCGCGAGCCGGCGTAACCCACGATTCCACACATGGTTCGCAGCCTAACCCAGCTTCGCTCACCTCGCGTGCGCAGAAGCCGGGTAAACAATCACCAAATTTGAGCGATCAGGCAACAACGGGCGGCAACCGGGCGACCCTCCCACCCCGCCGAAGGTACGGGGTTGCGAGCGACGCGGCGGTACGACAGTCTCTCGGCGACCCTGGAACGTCCCTGGGACGGCCGGCTCGCCCCTTTCCCTCCCTTCCGTCCCCGGAGCAGCCATGTCCGACACGCCACCCCCCAGCGATCCCCCACCCCCGCCCAGTGACCCGGCACCTCCACCCGGCGACCCGTCGCCCCCGCCCGGCGCTCCGGGCAGCCCGAACCCCGCCGGTGACCTCAGCCCGGGTCACCCGGGCGGCCCCGCTGCCGACCCGACGGCCGGCCCGTCCGCCTGGACCCCGCCGGACCCGCTCGCGGTTCCGCAGCCCTGGGCCGCGCCCGATCCGTGGCCCGGCAACCCGCCGGCCGACGGCCCCACCACCGGCCCGGCCGGATCGGTTCCCCCCGGCCCGCCCGTCGGTCCCGCCGACCCACCCGGTCCCACCGGCTGGCCCGGCACGGCCCCCGGAGCGCCCGCGTCCGCCGGCTGGCCCGGCATGCTCCCCGGAGCGCCCGAAGGCCCGCCCGCTTCCGCCGGCTGGCCCGGCGCGGTCCCCGGGATGCCCGGCGGCCCACCCGGTGCCGGATGGCCACCGCCGGGCTACCCGCCGCCGTTCGCCCATCCCGGGTACCCGCCGTCGGGCGGGCGGACCTCCACCGGCACCGGTCAGGTGGTGGGGATCGTGATCGCCGTGGTCGTGGTGCTCGTCCTCGGACTCTGCGTCTGCCTCTGCGGGGGCAGCGCCCTGCTGGGCCGGCTCGGGTCGGGCACGGCCACCGAGGACCCCTACGACCACGGCTACTACGACGACGACCCCGAACCCAGTTGGAGCCCGCCGCAGCCGTACCCGCCGGGCGTGCCCGTCACCAGGCCCGCCGACGGTCCCGGCCGGTACACCCTGACGTACGAGGTGACCGGCACCGACCTGGGAGGATCCCTCCGTTGACGCCGACCGCCGGTCGCGCCGCCGACCCGGGAGGTGGTGCCCGCCGCCACGACCCAACTGCCGGTCGGCGTCACGCTGTGGACCGGGCAACCACCAGCCGCGCGGGAATCGACGGCCACCAGCCGTGTGGAACGGACGGCCACGAGCCGTAGGCTGGCGGACGTGACGACGCCGACCGATGTCGACCCGCTGGTGGCCCGGATGCGTCCGTTCGGGACGACCGTGTTCGCCGAAATGTCCGCGCTCGCCGTCCGGACCGGCGCGGTCAACCTGGGCCAGGGCTTCCCTGACACGGACGGGCCACCGGAGATGCTGGCCGCCGCCGCCGAGGCGTTGCGCTCCGGCCAGAACCAGTACCCGCCCGGTCCGGGGATTCCCGCGCTGCGCCGGGCCGTCGCCGACCACCAGCGCCGCTTCCACGGCCTGGTGTACGACCCGGACGGCGAGGTGGTCGTCACCGCCGGGGCGACCGAGGCGATCGCCGCCAGCATCCTCGCGCTCTGCGAGGCGGGCGACGAGGTGGTCTGCTTCGAGCCGTACTACGACTCGTACGCCGCGTCGATCGCGCTGGCGGGGGCGGTACGGCGGCCGGTCACCCTGCGCCCCGGCGGCGGCGGCCGGTACGCCTTCGACCCGGCCGAGCTGCGCGCCGCGTTCGGGCCGCGTACCCGGCTGGTGCTGCTGAACTCTCCGCACAACCCGACCGGGAAGGTCTTCACGGCGCAGGAGTTGGCGCTGGTCGCGGACCTCTGCCGGGAGCACGACGTGTACGCGGTCACCGACGAGGTGTACGAGCACCTCGTCTTCACCGACGCCGCCGCCCCACACCTGCCGCTGGCCACCCTGCCGGGGATGTGGGAACGGACCCTGCGCATCTCGTCGGCCGGCAAGACCTTCTCCTGCACCGGTTGGAAGGTGGGCTGGGTGAGTGGCCCCGCCGCGCTGGTCTCGGCGGTGCTGCGGGTCAAGCAGTTCCTCACCTTCGTCAACGCGGCACCGCTGCAACCGGCGGTCGCCGTGGCGCTGGCCCTGCCCGACGACTACTACACCGGCTTCCGCGACGGTCTTCAACGGCAGCGGGACCTGCTGATCGGCGGCCTGACCGACGCCGGTTTCGAGGTGCTGACCCCGGAGGGGACGTACTTCGTCACCGCCGACATCACCGGGCTGGGCGGTCGGGACGGGCTGGAGTTCTGCCGGTCCCTGCCGGAGCGCTGCGGGGTGGTGGCCGTCCCCACCCAGGTCTTCTACGACGATCAGGAGGCCGGTCGGCGGCTGGTCCGGTTCGCCTTCTGCAAGCGCCCGGAGGTGCTGACCGAGGCGGTGGGCCGGCTGCGCGGACTGGCGGCATGACCGCCGAACCCTACCGGCGGGAACAGCGCGTCCGGGTCAGCCGGTGATCCTCCGGGACGACCGACCCACCGCCCCGACCACACGTGACGGATCAGGCGGTGGCGCTGGCGGCACGGACCTGCTCGGCGATCCGCTCGGCCACCGACCGGGCGATCTCCTCGGTGCCGGCCTCGACCATCACCCGTACCAACTGCTCGGTGCCCGACGGGCGCAGCAGCACCCGGCCGGTCTCCCCCAGCTCGGCCTCGGCCCGCTCGGCCTCGGCCCGGACGGCGGGCGCGGCGGCCCCGACGGTGCGGTCACCGACCGGCACGTTGATCAGCACCTGCGGCAGCTTGGTGACCACCGAGGCCAGCTCGGCCAGTGACCGGCCGGTGGCGGCCATCCGGGCCATCAGGTGCAGGCCGGTGAGGACCCCGTCCCCGGTGGTGGCGTGCGCGGGCATGACGAGGTGGCCGCTCTGCTCGCCGCCGAGGGCTAGGCCGGAGGCGCGCAGCTCCTCCAGGACGTACCGGTCGCCGACCTTGGTCTCGACCAGCCGGATGCCCTGCGCGGACATGGCCAGCCGCAGGCCGAGGTTGCTCATCACGGTGGCGACCAGGGTGTCCTGGGTCAGCTCGCCGGCGTCCCGCAGGGCCAGGGCGAGGATCGCCATCAGCTCGTCGCCGTCGACCTCCTCGCCGTCGGCGTTGACCGCCACGCAGCGGTCGGCGTCGCCGTCGTGGGCGAGGCCCAGGTGCGCGCCGTGCTCGACCACGGCGGCCCGCAGGCTGTCGAGGTGGTTGGAGCCGCACTCGTCGTTGATGTTGAGGCCGTCCGGCTCGGCGTGGATCGCGATCACCTCGGCGCCCGCCTCCCGGTAGGCCACCGGGGCGACCTCGGCGGCGGCGCCGTTGGCGCAGTCGACCACGACCTTGATGCCGTCGAGGCGGTGCGGCACCGTGCCGACCAGGTGTTGCACGTAGTGGTCGGCACCGTCGAGCAGGTCGTGCACCCGGCCGACCCCCGCACCGACCGGGCGGTCCCAGGCGGTGGTGGCGTTCGCCTCGACGGCCGCCTCGATCCGCAGCTCGATCTCGTCGGGCAGCTTGTGCCCACCGGCGGCGAACAGCTTGATCCCGTTGTCCGGCATCGGGTTGTGCGAGGCGGAGAGCATCACGCCCAGGTCGGCCTTGGCCTCGGCGGTCAGGAACGCCACGGCGGGGGTGGGCAGCACTCCGACCCGGACCACGCTGGCACCGGCACTGGTGAGGCCGGCGACCACGGCGGCCTCCAGCATCTCGCCGCTGGCCCGGGTGTCCCGCCCGACCACCGCCAGCGGCGGATGGCTGCGGTCCGACTCGGCCAGCGTGTGGGCGGCGGCCACCGCCACCGCGAGCGCCAACTCCGGGGTGAGATCCACGTTCGCCCGCCCGCGTACGCCGTCCGTGCCGAACAACCGCCCCATACCCGCGAACCTCCGGTGCAACTGCAATGAGTGGAGAAAGCGGAACGGCCGGGCCACCTCCCGTAGAAGGGAGGTGGACCCGGCCGTTCTCAGAAGTACAACGCGCTGCTGGTGATCAGCGCTTCGAGTACTGAGGCGCCTTACGGGCCTTCTTGAGACCGTACTTCTTGCTCTCCTTGACCCGGGCGTCCCGGGTCAGGAAGCCGGCCTTCTTCAGGGCCGGGCGGTCGTCCGGCTCGTTGACGATCAGCGCGCGGGCGATGGCGAGCCGCAGCGCACCGGCCTGGCCGGTGGTGCCGCCGCCACGCAGGTTGGCGATCACGTCGAACGTCTCGGGCTTCTCGGCGGTGACCAGCGGGTCCTTGATGAGCTGCTGGTGCACCTTGCTCGGGAAGTATGCCTCGAGGTCACGGCCGTTGCAGGTGATCTTGCCACTGCCGGGGACGATACGGACCCGGACGATGGCCTCCTTGCGGCGGCCGACGGTCTGGATCGGTCGGTCACCACGCGGCGCGCGGGCGACGGGCGCGGGCGCCTCGGTGGCCTCAGGGGCAACCTCGGTCTCGGTGATGTCGGTCATGCTGTTTCCTTCGCCCTCGCTCACTGCGCGATCTGCTTGATCTCGAACGGCACCGGCTGCTGCGCCAGGTGCGGGTGCTCGGCACCGGCGTAGACCTTCAGCTTCTTGATCAGCTGACGGCCGAGCTTGTTGTGCGGGAGCATCCCCTTCACCGCCAGCTCGATGGCCCGCTCGGGCCGCTTGGTCAGCAGCTCCTCGTAGCCGATCTGCTTGAGGCCACCCGGGTAACCGGAGTGCCGGTAGGCGACCTTGGTCTGCCGCTTGTTGCCGGTCAGCGCCACCTTGCCCGCGTTCACGATGACGACGAAGTCGCCCGTGTCGACGTGCGGCGCGAAAGTCGGCTTGTGCTTGCCGCGCAGCAGCGTGGCGGCGTGGGTGGCCAGGCGGCCCAGCACGACATCAGAGGCGTCGATAACGTGCCACTGACGCTCGATCTCACCCGGCTTCGGGCTGTACGTACGCACAGGTCTACCTTGTCTCGTCGTCGGTCTGGGGTCGCGCGCCGAGGTGACCAGAGGCTTCCCGGCCGGACCAGCGCGCACGAACGACCAAGCGTACCTGAGCGGCACGCCTCTGGATGTCGTACAACAGCAGGCAACGATACCCGGCACCCCGTCGGCTGGTCAAAACGGGGGGTCGGCCGGCCTCACCTGCGATTTCGCGGCATGACAAGGGTCACACCCCGGTCAACCTACCCGGACCGGGCCGCAGGTAGACCGCCCAGGTCACCACGAAGCAGAGCGCGTACCAGCCGATGAAGGCCAGATAGGCGGCGTCCGCGTTGCCCGAGGCGAGGAAGGACTGCCGGAAGGCCACGTTCACCAGCACCCCGCCCGAGGCGCCGACTGCACCGGCGATGCCGATCAGGGCCCCGGAGAGCCGCCGGGCCCGGCGCTGCGCCGCGGCCGGGTCGCCGGTCAGCTCCGCCTCGGCCGCCGCCCGGACCCGGAAGATCGCCGGGATCATCTTGTACGTCGACCCGTTGCCGACGCCGGAGAAGACGAACAGCGACAGGAACCCGGCCAGGTAGAGCGGGTACGACCGCTCCCGGGCGGCGTACAGCACCAGGCCGGCGCCGGCAGCCATCGCGACGAAGTTCCAGAAGGTCACCCGGGCCCCGCCCAGCCGGTCGGCGAGCTGCCCGCCCAGCGGCCGGATCAACGAGCCGATCAGCGGCCCGAGGAAGGTCAGCCAGGCGGCGTCGACCGGGGTGGGGAACCGCTCGGCGAACTGGAGCTGGAGCACCTGCCCGAAGGCGAAGCCGAAGCCGATGAACGAGCCGAAGGTGCCGACGTAGAGCAGCGACATCACCCAGGTGTGCCGGTCGCGGGCGGCCTCCCTCAGCGCGCCGGGCTCGTTGTGGGCGTCCGGGATGTTGTCCAACCAGCGGGCGGCGGCGAGCGCGGCCAGCACGATCAGCGGCAGGTAGACCGCCGGGACCAGCCGGGGGTACGCGGCCCCGGCGGTGGCCAGCACCGCCAGCCCGACCAGTTGCACCGCCGGCACGCCGAGGTTGCCGCCACCGGCGTTGAGCCCGAGCGCCCGGCCCTTGAGCCGGTCGGGGAAGAACAGGTTGATGTTCGCCATCGACGAGGCGAAGTTGCCGCCGCCGACCCCGGTCAGGCAGGCCAGCACCATCAACGTGGAGTACGACACCCCCGGCTCCAGCAGCACCGTCATCGGCACCGCCGGCACCAGCAGCAGCAGCGCGCTGACGATGGTCCAGTTCCGCCCGCCGAACCGGGCCACCGCCAGGGTGTACGGCAGCCGCAGCACCGCCCCCAGCGCGGCGGGTACGGCGGTGAGCAAGAACTTCCCCGCCGGGTCGATGCCGTACGCCGGGCCGAGGAAGAGCACGGTGACCGACCAGAGGCTCCACACCGAGAACCCGACGTGCTCGGCGAAGATCGACACCCAGAGGTTACGGCGGGCGATCGGGGCTCCGGTCGTCCGCCAGAAGGTGGGGTCCTCGGGACGCCAATCGTCGATCCGGTGCCGACGTCCGATGCCGGTTGCGGCGGCTCCGGCCCGGCCGTCGACAACCGTGCTGGCGACCCGTGGTTCGGCGGCGGTGGCAGTGGCCGTGGCGGTGGCCGCGGGATCGACGGCCGGTGGATCGGTGGCGGTGGCGGTGGCCGCGGGATCGACGGCCGACGACTCGACGGCCGGTGGATCGGCGGCGGTGCTGCTGGCGAGCGTGCTCACGGCGACTCCTCCTGGTCGTGGTGAGCGGAAACGCTAGGCAGGCCGGGTTTCCCGAGGGTGCCTCCCACGGGTCGTTCCGGAAACGGAGACCGCACGTCGGCCAGGACCCGACGGTGAGGCCGTGCGGCGGTGAGGTCGCGCGGCCCAGCGGTCGCGCGGCCCAGCGGCGGTCAGAGCTCCTGAAGGATGCGCAGCGCGCGGGTCACCCGCTGCATGGTCTCGGTGTCGGCGACGTCCACGCACTCGGTGAACCACTTCTTCATCGGCGCGGACAGCCGGTCGGGCATCACCACGTTCCGACCCATCGGCACGGCGAGCGGGGAGTCGCGCAGCAGCGCGGTCTCGACCACCTCGGCGACGATCACGATCGGCACGTCGGTGGAGTTGTAGACGTCGGAGCTGATCACCAGCCCGAGCCGCTCCCGGGCGCCCTCGATGCGCCAGACCTCTCCCCTACGCAGCACGTGGGCGACCGCCGAAGAGCACGTCGGCGACCATCCCCACCTCGCGGGCGTCGGCGAGGGCGGCGGATTCCAGGTCGAGCCCGGCCCGGCCGACCGCCTCGGCGTGGGCGGTGAAGACCTCCCGCAGGGCCTTCTCCCGGGCGGCCTGGTCCATCCAGGCGGAGAGGGAGAGCCCTTCCCGCTTGGCGAACCGGCGGGCTTCCTCGATCGTCTCGTCGGAGAACGAGAGAGTCACCTTGGCAGTCATGCCACCAACCCTACCCCCGGTATGACCATCGGTCATCCTCCGCGCTTTCCCAGCAAGAACCCCGCCCGCCGCACACCTCCCCACCCCGATGCCCCAGCAAACACCCGGCCACCCCACGAGCGACCCCACGCCAGCCTCACGGGCACTCTCACCCTCATCGGTGCGAGATCTTGGACAGTTCCTGCTCGCAGGGAACAGAAACTGTCCAAGATCTCATCGAGCGAGGGGCGGGCGAGGTGGGGACGGCGGGGCAGGCAGTCAGGACAGTGGCAGGGCAACCGGCGGGCGGGGCAGGGCAAGCGGGCAGGGCGGGCGGGCAAGCCGGCGGGGCCAGATAGGCGGGTAGGAGGCAGAGCAAGCGGGCAAGGCGGGGCCAGGCAGGCGGGGGCGGGGGATCCAGGGTCAGGTGGACGGGCGGCGTCCGCCGAAGACGGCGAATCGCCAGGCCTTGTAGAAGCAGTCCACGTCGACCAGGCCGGCGTCGGCAAGCCACCGGCACTGGTCGGTCACCGATACCGGACGGTCGTGCCGCATCCGCTCCCGGGCGGCGGCGATCTCGTCGGCGTCCGAGCCGCGTGCAGCGGTCTGCGCCAGCCAGATGTCGTCGTACCGGCGGTCCAGGGTCGGGGTCGGGCCGGCCACCTGCTCGGCGTTGACGAAGACCCCGCCGGGGACGAGCGCCTCGGCCGCGCGACGGTAGAGCGCCCGCTTGCCGTCGTCGTCGAGGTGGTGCACGGCCAGGGCGGTGACCACCGCGTCGTACCGGCCGGTGGGGAGCGGGTCGGCCAGGTCGGCGACGACGGTCCGGTGCGCCACCCCCCGGGCCGCCAGCCCGTCGGCGGCGACCGCGAGCATCCGCGCGGCGCCGTCGACCAGGGTCACCCGCACCCCGGGCAGCGCCGCGCTGAGCAGCAGCGAGAGCAACCCGGTGCCGGCACCCAGATCGAGCACCTCGGGGGTACGCCCGGCGGCGAGCGCGGCCCGCAGCGGTGGGGCGGCGACCTCGACGGCGGTGCCGTAGAAGTCATCGAAGCAGGGGACGAGCCGGCGGCGGGCCTGATCGTACGAGCCTGCCGCAGCATCGAAGGCCGTCGTCACGTCCATGATCCACCCCTCTCACATCATAGGATAGCTGTCCCACATCATAGACCCTACCGACCGGCACGCTGCGCCCGTGCGGTGTGAGCCGGTCTTGACAGGACCGAAACATAAGAGACCCGGGTCGGAAACCGCCCGGCGGCACGCTTTCCCGACATGACAGACGGTGCACGCGCCGCGACGCGAACGGGGTCTCCACCCCGGGAGGCGGAGACGCACTGCCCGTACTGCGCGCTCCAGTGCGGCATGGTCCTCCGGAACACCGACGACGGCCGGATCGAGGTCCAGCCGCGACAGTTCCCCACCAACCGGGGCGGGCTGTGCCAGAAGGGCTGGACCGCCGCCGAACTGCTCGACCACCCCGACCGGCTGACCACCCCACTGGTCCGCGACCCGTCGGGCGAGCTACGCCCGGCCAGCTGGAACGACGCGCTGGACCGGATCACCGACGGGCTGCGCACCATCCACCGCACCCACGGGCGGGACGCGGTCGCGGTCTTCGGCGGCGGCGGGCTCACCAACGAGAAGGCGTACGCCCTCGGCAAGTTCGCCCGGGTGGCGCTGCGGACCCGGCACATCGACTACAACGGCCGGTGGTGCATGTCCTCGGCTGCGGCGGCCGGGCTGCGCGCCTTCGGTGTCGACCGGGGGCTGCCCTTCCCGCTGACCGACCTGGGTCGGACGGAGACCCTGCTGCTGGTCGGGGCGAACCCGGCCGAGACCATGCCGCCGCTGATGCGGCACGTGGCCGACCAGCAGGCCCGGGGCGGCCGGCTGATCGTGGTCGACCCGAGGCTCACCGCCACCGCCCGCCAGGCCGACCTGCACCTGCAACCGCTGCCCGGCACCGACCTGGCGGTCGCCAACGCACTGCTGCACATCGCGCTCACCGAGGGGCTGATCGACCGGGAGTACGTCGCCGCCCGCACCGAGGGTTTCGACGCGGTACGCCGTACCGTCGCCGGCTACTGGCCCGCCGAGGTGGAACGGCTCTCCGGGGTGCCGGTGGCCGACCTGGAAGCGACCGCCCGCCTGCTCGGCACCGCCGGCTCGGCGGTCATCCTCACCGCTCGGGGTGCCGAACAGCACGCCAAGGGCGTCGACACGGTCAGCGCGTACGTCAACCTCGCCCTCGCCCTCGGCCTGCCCGGCCGCCCGCACTCCGGGTACGGCTGCCTCACCGGCCAGGGCAACGGCCAGGGCGGACGCGAGCACGGCCAGAAGGCCGACCAGCTCCCCGGCTACCGCAAGATCGACGATCCGGCAGCCCGCGCCCACGTCGCCGGGGTCTGGGGTGTCGACCCGGCCGAACTGCCCGGCCCGGGTGTGCCGGCCTACCAACTGCTCGACTCGCTCGGCACCCCCGACGGCCCCCGGGCACTGCTGGTCTTCGGCTCCAACCCGGTCGTCTCCGCGCCCCGGGCGGCCCGGGTCGAGTCCCGGCTACGCGGGCTGGACCTGCTGGTGGTGGCCGACTTCCTCCGCTCCGAGACGGCCGAGTTGGCCGACGTGGTGCTCCCGGTCGCCCAGTGGGCCGAGGAGGACGGCACGATGACCAACCTGGAGGGCCGGGTGCTGCGCCGCCGCGCGCTGCGCGAACCACCCCCCGGCGTCCGCACCGACCTGGCCGTCCTCGCCGACCTCGCCGACCGCCTCGACGACACCGCCGCCGCACCGTTCCCGGCCGTCCCGCTGACCGCCGGCCCGACCAGGACCGACCCCACGGGGAGCGACCCGGCCGAGGCTTCGGCTGTCTCCCCGGGCCCGGCGACCGCCCGGGACCGCTTCCCCACCGACCCGCGAGTCGTCTTCGCCGAGCTGCGGCGGGCCTCCGCCGGGGGTGTCGCCGACTACGCCGGGGTCACCTGGGACCGGATCGAGGCGTCCGACGGCGTCTTCTGGCCCTGTCCCGACCCGGACGGGCCGGACACCCCCCGGCTCTTCGCCGACGCCTTCCCCACCCCGACCGGCCGGGCCCGGTTCCACCCGGTGCACCACCGGCCGGCGGCCGAGGAGGTCTGCGCCGACTACCCGCTGCACTTCACCACCGGGCGGGTACTGGCGCAGTACCAGTCCGGCGCGCAGACCCGGCGGGTCGCCGCGCTGCGCCGGGCCGCCCCCCACGGCTTCGTCGAGCTGCACCCCGACCTGGCGGCCCGGCTCGGGGTCGCCGAGGGCGACGAGGTACGGGTCGCCTCCCGCCGGGGTGAGCTGCGGGCACCGGCCCGGCTCAGCCCGACGATCCGGCCGGACACCGTCTTCGCCCCGTTCCACTGGCCCGGGGCGGCCCGCGCCAACTCGGTCACCAACGACGCCGTCGACCCGGTCTCGGGGATGCCGGAGTTCAAGATCTGCGCGGTCCGGGTGGAGCGGGCATGACCGGACGGATCGTGATCGTCGGGTACGGCATGGCCGGCTCCCGACTCGCCACCGAGCTGCACGCCCGCAACGGGGACCGGAAGGTGACCGTGCTGGGGGCGGAACCGCACCGGGCGTACAACCGGATCATGCTCTCCACGCTGTTGGCCGGCAAGATCGACGAGCCCGATGTGGAGCTGGCCGAGGTCGCCGGGCAGGGCACCGACGTGCGGACCGCGGTGGTGGCCGCCGCGATCGACCGGGCGGCCCGCACGGTGCGCACCGCCGACGGCGACCGGATCGACTACGACCACCTGGTCCTCGCCACCGGTAGCCGGGCCGTGGTGCCCCCGCTGCCCGGCCTCGACCCGGCCGCCCTGCCGGCCCGGGTGGCCGTCTTCCGTACCCTGGCCGACTGCCGCCGCATCCTGGCCGCCGCCCGGTCCGCGCGCACCGCGCTGGTGCTCGGCGGCGGGCTGCTCGGCCTGGAGGCGGCGCGCGGCCTGGCCGCCCGGGGGCTGGCGGTGACCGTGGTCCACCCCCATGGGCACCTGATGGAGCGGCAGCTCGACCCGGCCGCCGGCGCGGTGCTCGTCGACACCCTGGCCGGGCTCGGCGTCGCCACCCGGCTCGGCGTGCCGGCGACCGGGTTGGCCGCCGACGCCGACGGGGTCCGCCTCGACCTGGCCGACGGCACCCACCTGCACGCCGACCTGCTGGTGCTCTCCTGCGGGGTACGCCCCGACACCGACCTGGCCACCGCCGCCGGGCTGGCCGTCGACCGGGGGGTGCTGGTCGACGACCGGCTGCGCACCGACGACGAGGCGATCTCGGCGATCGGCGACTGCGCCCGTCCCGGCGGCGGCCCGACCGGGCTGGTCGCGCCCGCCTGGGCGCAGGCCCGGGTGGTGGCCCGGCTGCTCACCGGCGAGGACCACACGGCCCGCTACCGGCCCCGGCCGGTGGTGACCCGGCTCAAGGCCGCCGGAATCGATCTCGCCGCGATGGGCGACCCGACCGCCGGGCCCGGCGAGGAGTTGACCTTCGCCGATCCGGCCCGGGGGACGTACGCCCGGCTGCGGATCCACCACGACCGGTTGACCGGGGCGATCCTGCTCGGCGACAACCCGGCGGTCGGCACGGTGGTGCAGCTCTTCGACCGGGGTGCCCCGGTCCCCACCGACCGACGGTCGCTGCTGCTCGGCCGGGCGCTCGGCGGGGCCCCGGCGACGCCCGCCGCGTCCCCGGCGCTGATGCCGGACGCGGCGACCGTCTGCCAGTGCAACGACGTCGACAAGGGCACCCTGGTCCGCTGCTGGCGGGCCGGTGCCCGGACGGTCGACGAGGTGGTCGCCGCGACCCGGGCCGGCACCGGCTGCGGCGGCTGCCGGGCGGCGGTCGCCGGGATCGTCGGCTGGTTGTCCGAGGTGGATTCGGTGGGGACGCCCCGATGACCGTGATGACACCACGAGGAGGTGACGCGATGACCGGTGGACGATTGGTCGTCATCGGCAACGGCATGGTCGGCCAACGGTTCGTCGAGGCGCTGCGCGCCCGCGACCACGACCGGCGCTGGCAGGTGACGGTGCTCGCCGAGGAACCCCGCCCGGCGTACGACCGGGTGCGGCTGTCGGCGTTCTTCGACGGGGTGCCCGCCGACGAGCTGAACCTGCACACCCCGGACGACGGGGTGGAGCTGCGCCTCGGCGACCCCGTCACCGGGATCGACCGGGGCCGACGGGTGGTGACCACCGCCACCGGGGAGCACCCGTACGACGCGCTGGTGCTCGCGACCGGGTCGTACCCGTTCGTGCCACCGGTGGCCGGCGCGGACCTGCCCGGCGTCTTCGTCTACCGCACCCTGGACGACCTGGAGGCGATCCGGGAGCACGCCCGGGGTCGGGTGACCGGGGCGGTGATCGGTGGCGGCCTGCTCGGTCTGGAGGCCGCCAACGCGCTGCGGCTGCTGGGGCTGCGTACCCACGTGGTGGAGTTCGCGCCCCGGCTGATGCCGGTGCAGGTCGACGAGGCGGGCGGCGCGATGCTGCGGCGCTACGTCGAGGAGCTGGGGGTCACCACCCACCTCGGGGTGGCCACCACCGCGCTGCGGCCCGGCCCGGACGGCGCGGTCGCCGCGTTGGACCTCTCCGACGGCGGCACGGTCGAGGCCGGCCTGGTGGTGGTGGCCGCCGGTATCCGGCCCCGCGACGAGCTGGCCCGCGCCGCCGGGCTGCCCCTCGGCCCGCGCGGCGGGGTGCTTGTCGACGGGGGCTGCCGCAGCGACGACGAGCGGATCTGGGCGGTCGGCGAGTGCGCCGCCGTCGACGGCACCTGCCACGGCCTGGTCGCCCCCGGGTACGCGATGGCCGAGGTGGTGGCCGATCGGCTGCTCGGCGGCGCGGCCACCTTCCCCGGCGCGGACCGCGCCACCAAACTCAAGCTGCTCGGTGTCGACGTGGCCTCGTTCGGTGACGCCCACGGCACCACCCCGGGCTGCCTGGACGTCACGTTCACCGACCCGGTCACCCGCTCGTACGCGAAGCTGGTCCTCTCCGACGACGCGCGGACGCTGCTCGGCGGGGTGCTGGTCGGGGACGCGACCGCCTACCCGACGCTGCGGGCCAGTGTCGGCGGGCCGTTGCCCGCTCCCCCGCTGGCGCTGCTGGCGCCGGCCGGCGAGGCGGGGGCCGGGGCGGCGGCGCTGCCCGGGGCGGCGCAGGTCTGCTCCTGCAACGCGGTGACCCGGGACGACATCGACGCGGCGATCGCCGGCGGGGCGACCGACGTACCGGCGTTGAAGGCGTGCACCCGGGCCGGGACGAGCTGCGGCTCCTGCGTACCGATGCTCAAGCAGTTGCTCGACGCGGCCGGGGTGCAGCAGTCCACCGCCCTCTGCGAGCACTTCGACGCCAGCCGCCAGGAGCTGTTCGACATCGTCCGGGTGCGCGGCATCCGGACGTTCTCGCAGCTCGTCGCCGAACACGGCCGGGGCCGGGGCTGCGACGTCTGCAAGCCGGTGGTGGCCTCGATCCTCGCCTCGCTGGGCACCGGGCACGTGCTCGACGGCGAGCAGGCGTCGTTGCAGGACACCAACGACCACTTCCTGGCCAACCTGCAACGCGACGGCAGCTACTCGGTGGTGCCCCGGATACCGGGCGGGGAGATCACCCCGGACAAGCTCATCGTGATCGGTGAGGTGGCCCGTGACTTCCAGCTCTACACCAAGATCACCGGCGGGCAGCGGATCGACCTGTTCGGCGCGCGGGTCGAGCAGTTGCCGCAGATCTGGCGTCGGCTGGTCGACGCCGGCTTCGAGTCCGGCCACGCGTACGGCAAGGCGCTGCGGACGGTGAAGTCCTGCGTCGGCGAGACCTGGTGCCGGTACGGCGTGCAGGACTCGGTCGGCCTGGCCGTCGCGCTGGAGCTGCGCTACCGGGGGCTGCGCGCCCCGCACAAGCTCAAGTCCGCCGTCTCCGGCTGTGCCCGGGAGTGCGCCGAGGCCCGCAGCAAGGACTTCGGCATCATCGCCACCGAGACCGGTTGGAACCTCTACCTCGGCGGCAACGGCGGGTTCCGCCCCCGGCACGCCGACCTGTTCGCCACCGACCTGTCCACCGAGGCGCTGATCACGCTGATCGACCGGTTCCTGATGTTCTACGTCCGCACCGCCGACCGGTTGCAGCGCACCGCCGCCTGGATCGAGGCGATGGACGGCGGCCTGGAGCACCTCCGGTCGGTGATCGTCGACGACTCGCTCGGGCTCTGCGCCGAACTCGACGCGGCGATGGCCCGGCACGTGACGTCCTACTCGGACGAGTGGCGCGACGTGCTCGACGACCCGGAACGGCTGCGCCGCTTCACCTCCTTCGTCAACGCCCCCGACGTGCCGGACCCGTCGATCACCTTCGCGGTGGAGCGTGGCCAGCCGGTGCCGACCCGCGCCACCCGGCCCTCCGCCGAGGCCGCGCCATCCGCCGGGACGCCCACCCGACGCCGCCAGCCCGTCGTCCTCGGCCTGCCGGAGGTGCGGCGATGAGCGACACCGCCACCGTCGCCTGGACCCCGGTCTGCCCACTGGACCGGCTGGAACCCGAGCGGGGCGTCGCCGCCCTGGTCGACGGGGTCCAGGTGGCGCTCTTCCGCACCGGCGACGAGCTGTTCGCGGTCGACAACCTCGACCCGCTGAGCGGCGCGTACGTGATGTCGCGGGGCATCGTCGGCAGCCGGGGCGGGACGCCCACCGTCGCCTCACCCCTGCACAAGCAGGTGTACGACCTGCGAACCGGGCTCTGCCTGGACCTGCCCGGGGTGACCCTGCCCCGGTACGACGTCCGCTGCCGGGACGGCCTGGTCGAGGTGCGGCTGCGACAGGAGGAGTGATGCGGGACGAACTGGCCGGCTTCACCATCGGGGTGACCGCCGACCGGCGACGCGACGAACTCGCCGCGTTGCTGGAACGGCGCGGCGCCCGGGTGGTGCTCGCCCCGGCCCTGCGGATCGTGCCGCTGGCCGACGACAGCGACCTGCGGGACGCCACCCGGGCCTGCCTGGACCGGCCACCGGACGTGCTGATGGCCAACACCGGCATCGGAATGCGCGGCTGGCTGGAGGCGGCCGAGGGCTGGGGGTTGGCCGAGCCGTTGAAGGGCGTGCTGTCCCGGGCCTACGTGGTGGCCCGGGGCCCCAAGGCACGGGGGGCGATCCGGGCCGCCGGCCTGCAGGACCAGTGGTCACCCGACTCGGAGAGCTGCGAGGAGGTGGTCGAGCACCTGTGCCGGCGCGGGGTGGCCGGGCAGGTGATCGCCATGCAGCTGCACGGCGACCGGCAGCCGGAGTGCACCGAGGCCCTGGAGGCCGCCGGGGCCACGGTGATCGAGGTGCCCGTCTACCGGTGGGCCCCGCCGACCGACCCGGCCCCGCTGCACCGGCTGATCGACCTGGTCGCCGGCCGGTTGGTCGACGCCGTCACCTTCACCTCCGCCCCGGCGGCGGAGGCGCTGCTGCGCGCCGCCGGCGACCGCACCGAGACGGTGTTGGCCGCGTTGCGCGGGGACGTGCTGGTCAGCTGCGTCGGCGCGGTCACCGCCGAACCGCTGGTCCGCCGGGGAGTGCCGGTCAGCGCGCCGAGCCGGGCCCGGCTCGGCGCGCTGGTCCGCACCATCGTCGACGAGCTGCCCCGCCGTACCCTCACCGTCAAGGCGGCCGGGCATCTGCTGACCCTGCGCGGGCACGCCGCCGTCATCGACGGGGAGCTGCGGCCCCTGGCGCCCGCGCCGATGGCGGTGCTGCGGGCGCTCGCCGCCCGGCCCGGCCGGGTGCTGTCCCGGACCGAGTTGCTGCGCACGCTGCCCCGGGGGGCCGACGAGCACGCCGTGGAGATGGCGGTGGCCCGGCTGCGGGTGGGGCTGCGGGCACCCCGGGTGGTGCAGACCGTCGTCAAGCGCGGCTACCGGCTCCGGGTGGAGTGAGACGTGGGCGGGTCAGCCGGTGGCGACCGGGGTGCTCAGACCTCCAGCTCCACCAGGGCCCGCAGGAAGGCCGCCGCGTGGTCGGCCTCGTCGAAGGCGATCTCCCGGAACAGCGCCGCCGCCCTGCGGTCACCCGCCGCAGCCGCCTGGCGGGAGAACGTGGGGTACATGACGGTCGCCTCGTGCTCCTCACCGGCGATCGACTCCTGCAGGTCGGCCACGTTGCTCCGGACGAAGTGGATCAGCTTCGCCTCGGCCGCGAAGTGGTCGTACCGCTCGGTCCACGCCGTGTCGGCGAAGAGCCGGGCGATGCGCCGCTCGCCGGTACGCGCCGCTTCCTCCCCGTACGCCAGGTACTTGGCGTGGGCGAATGCCTCCCCCTCCACCGCCGTCGACGCGTTCGCCCGGGTCTGCGGATCGAGACCGGCCGCCTGCGCCGGCCCGGCGGCCCCGGCCCCGGGCACGGCCCCCATCGCCATGATCGACACGACTGTCACTGTGCGCATAGCGCCCCCTCCACCGCCGTTCCAGTGAGGAGCAACTCACTGGACGTGACATTCGTGGACGTCGCCGCAGGTCAAGGTGGGTCGATCGACATACCGGACCCACCCGGAGGGCAGGGCCCGGCTGAGCGTGAGCGAGCCCTTCGTTACAGATGGTGACAGGTTTGCACTCAGCCCACCGGGGTCGGGAAGCCCCGGCCGTGCTCGGCCTGGAGCCGGAGCATGGCGTGCTCGACCACCGTCACCAGCACCTGCTTGACCGACTCCCGGTCCCGGGCGTCGCACATCACCAGCGGCACGTCCGACGAGATGGCCAACGCCTCGCGGACCTCCTCCGGCTCGTACAGGTCCGAGCCGTCGAACCGGTTCAGCGCGACCACGTACGGCAGTTTGCGGTTCTCGAAGTAGTCCAGCGGGGCGAAGGCGTCGGTGATCCGCCGGGTGTCCACCAGGACGGCGGCACCCACCGCCCCCCGGATGATCTCGTCCCACATGAACCAGAACCGGGTCTGACCCGGGGTGCCGAACAGGTACAGGATCAGGTCCTGTGCCATGGTGATCCGGCCGAAGTCCATGGCGACCGTGGTGGTCTCCTTGCCGGGCACCTTCGACGGGTCGTCGATACCGACACCGGCGGCGGTCATCAACGCCTCGGTGGTCAGCGGAGTGATCTCGGAGATCGCCCCGACCAGGGTCGTCTTGCCCACGCCGAAGCCGCCCGCGACCACGATCTTCGCGGAGACGATTCCCCGGCTCTGGCGCGACCCGGCGGGGTCATAGCCTGCGAAGTCCACTTAGCACCCTTCCAAGGATTTCCATTCGCTCCTCGAACCCCTCGGCGGGAGCGGCAGTGTGTAGCGTGAGCAGACCGTCGGCGACCAGGTCGGCGACCAGCACCCGGGCGACGCCCAGCGGCATCCGGGTGTACGCGGCGATCTCCGCCAGCGACTGCGCCCGGCCCTCGCAGACGGTGGCGATTCGATACTTGTCGTGCCCGGCGAAGCGGGACTCGGCCACCTGGGTCGGGCTCGAGGTGAGCACCGCCTCCAGCGCGATGTCCCGGCTCGGCTCGGTACGGCCTCGGGTGACCGCGTAAGGACGCACCAGCGCTCCACGTGGATCCCGCCGGGGGTCCATGCCGCGATCACCTCCTGCCGTCCGGGTCCGGCCCGGATACTTCGTCCCTGTGGCCGGGCGCGGTCGCGCCCGGCCTCACCCATCGCCGTGGCTACGAGCGCACGGCGTCCCGGGGCAGCGGCACCAGGGCCGCGCCCACCCGCTCGACCAGCAACGCCATCTCGTAGCCGACCTGACCCACGTCGCAGCTGCGGGCAGCGAGCACCGCCATCGACGAGCCGTCGCTGATCGACATGAGGAACAGGTAGCCACTGTCCATCTCGATCACTGTCTGCAGCACCCCGCCAGCGCTGAACATCCGGGCAGCACCCTCGGTCAGACTCACCACGCCGGACGTGATCGCGGCGAGCTGGTCGGCCCGGTCGGTGGGCAGGTCCCGCGAGGAGGCGAGCAGCAGCCCGTCCGCGGACACCGCCACCACGTGGGCGATGCCCGCCACGCTGTCGGCGAAGTTGGTGAGCAGCCAACCCATGTCCTGCATGGCAGCTGGCCTGTTCATCGGTTCGTCTCCTTGGTCGAGGTGCTGTTGACGTCCGCGCCTGCGGTACGACCGCGCTGCACGCCGCGGTGGTAGGCCGAGAGCAGGCCGCGTACTTCGTCGGGGGTACGACGGCTGCGGTCCCGGCCGCCCTTCGGCTCGATTCCGCCGGGGACGAGCTGGGCCTGGGGCACCCGCTTCGGCAGTCCGGAACGGGTGGTGCCGGCGTTGGCCGGCTCGGCCGCCTGGGTGGCCCGGGACCACCCCTCATCGGCCGCCGTCCGCCAGGCGTCGGCATCGCCGGCCGCCGGAGCCGCCGGGGCCTCGGGGGCGGTCAACGGCGCGGTCGGCGCGTCGATTGTGCCGTACGCCGGCGGCACGGGAGCGGCCGGCGGTTCGGGGATGGTCACGGCGGGCGCTTCCGGAGTGGCCGAGGCGGGCGTGACGGTCGGGGTGCCGGCCGCGGTGGGAGCGGCCGGTACCCGGGTGGGCAGCGGTGGCCGGGACGGCTTGGTCGCGCCGTTCGACCGGGGCGGCGCGGCCGGCGGCTCCTCGTCGAAGCGGGGCCGGGTGAAGATCGCGGTGGCGTCGTCCCCGTGGGACCGGAACCACACCGCCTCCATCTCCCGGAAGATCGGCGAGTCGGCCGGCCGGTCCGGTCGGGCCACCACCGGCGCGGCCGGCGCCGGCGGGGCGTACGAGGCAGCCGGGGCGGCGTACGGAGCGGCGGGGGCGGCGTACGGCTGCACGGCCGGGGCGAACGACGCGGCTGGTGGCGCGGCCGGGGCGAACGACCCCGCCGCAGCCGGAGCGAACGGGGTCGCCGCGGGGGCACCCGCGTACGGCTGCGCCGCAGGGGCACCCGCGTACGGGGTCGCGGCAGGAGCACCGGCGAACGGCATTGCCTGGCCACCGTACGACTCCGCCGTGGGGGCGGCCTGGGCACCGGCGACCGGACCGACCGGGAGCACCGGGGCGGTCTCGCCCGGCGCGGCCCGCCTCGGCAGCGGGTCGATGGTCGGGTTCGCCACCGTGGGGCTGCCGGCCGAGAAGGCGTTGAACCCGGAGTCGGCCGAGGGAGCGGAGACCGGCGTCAACGGCGGGGCGGAGACCGGGCCGCCGAACTGCACGGCGGGAGCGGTGTCCCGGGCGTCCACCGGCGGCTGCCAGGGGGCAGGCGCGGGCGGAGCGGTACGCCACTGGTCGTTCAGCGTCGCCGCAGCGCTACGGGCCCCGTTCAGGGCTCCGCCGAGGCCGGCCGGCGCGGACGTCGGCTGCTCGACCGCCAGCGGCTGGCGCGGCCGGCTGATCGCCTGGTCCCGGCCCCGGTGGGCGGGAAGCACGACGGTGGCGTTGGGCAGCGTCACCTGGGCGACGGTGCCGCCCTCGACGTTGCGGCGCAGCTCCACCCGGATGCTGTACCGGCTGGCGAGCCGGCTGACCACGGCGAGACCCATCAGCCGGAAGGCGGCCACGTCCACGGTCGGTGGGGCGGCGAGCCGGCGGTTGAGCGAATCCAGCTGCTCGTCGGTGAGACCGAGTCCCCGGTCCTCGATCTGGATCAGCACGTAGTCGCGGATCCGCCGGCCGTCGGCGACCACGGTGGTGGTCGGCGGCGAGAAGCGGGTGGCGTTGTCCAACAGTTCGGCGACGAGCCGCACCACGTCGTTGACCGCGTGGGCGGCGACCGAGATGTCGGTGTCGACGGTGCCGAACTCGATCCGGTTGTAGAGCTCCACCTCGGACTGGGCGGCGCGCAGCACGTCGACCAGCAGCGCGTCGTCGCGTCGCGGCACGGCCGAGTCGGCGCCGGCCAGGACCAGCAGGTTCTCGTCGTTACGACGCATCCGGGTGGCGAGGTGGTCCAGCTCGAAGAGCTGGGCGAGCCGCTTCGGGTCCTCCTCACCGCGCTCGATGGCGTCCAGCTCGCCGATCATCCGGTCGACCAGGGTCTGACTGCGCCGGGCCAGGTTGAGGAACATCGCCGAGACGCTGGTCCGCAGCGCCGCCTGCTCGGCGGCGACCCGGACCGCCTCCCGGTGGACCACGTTGAAGGCCAGGGCCACCTGGCCGACCTCGTCCCGGTTGGTCAGCCGGATCGGATCCCGCACCTGCCGGACGATCTCCTCCACACCGCCGTCGCCGACGCTGCCCATGTTCTGCAACCGCTTGACCGCGTCCGGCAGGTCGTGGTTGGCCACCGAGAGGGCACCCTCACGCAGCCGGCGCAGCGAGTGGTTGAGCGAGCGGGCCAGCACCACCGCGAGGGTGATCGCGACGATCAGGGTCAGCAGCACCAGGGCCGACTCGATGACGGCCTGCTGGATGACGTCGCTGCGGGCCTGCTCGGAGCGGGCGAGCAGGGTGTCCTGGAGCTGGATCTCGGTCCACCGCATCAGGTCGTTGACCGCGCCGATCGAGGCGCTGGCGTCGCCGGCGCTGACCGGACTGCGCTGCCCCACCGAGCGGGTGATGTCGGCGGCCACCCGGTCGGCGAGCCCGACGGCGTCACCGGAGACCGCGCTGTCGACCAACGCCCGCTGGGCGGGGTCGGCGGCGAGGGAGAACGCGAGCAACGCCTCCTGCTGGCTGGTCAGGGTCGCCACGAAGGAGGAGAACTGCTCCTCGTCCAGGCGTCCGTTGACCAGCGCGGTGTAGGCGACCGCCTCCTCCTCGGCGACGGCGGACTTGGCCCGGGCGAACGAGGCCACCGCGCGGCGGGCGTCCGCCAGGCTCTCCTGGCCGGGCAGCTGCGCCAGGGTGTCGCCGTAGGAGACCAGGTCGGTCAGGATCACCCCGTACCGCAGGGTGGCCTCGGCGACCGGCATCTGCCTGCGGTCCAGCACCTCCTGCCGGGTCGCGTCGAGCGTCCGCAGGTGGTCGTCGATCACCTTGAGCCGGTCCCGCACGGCGGCCGGGACCTCGCCGATCTCGGCCCGCTCGGCCTGGTAGTCGTTGATCCGCTCGCCGGTGGCCCGGACCCGCAGGTTGTAGGCGTCCGGACGCAGTTGGGGGTTGGCCAGATAGCCGGCGGCGGCCATCCGCTCCTTGTGCAGATCCTGCGCCAGGGCGGAAACGTCGATGGAGAGCGCGGTCAACGACCGGATCTGGGTGGCGTCGACCGCACCCTCAGTAGTGGAGACGAGTCGGATTGTTGCCAACGCGATGACCGCGGCGACCGGTACGACCAGAATGAGGGCGAGCTTGGATCGAATCCGCGCATCCCGCAGCCGGGGCAGTCGACGCTGCCGTTCATGTCCGGCGCTTTCGCCTGGCTCGGGCAGGGTCGTCGGTCCGGTGCTCACGACATCGCCTCCGTCGTATCTTCCACACGCCTGACCCGCCGACCCGCGCCTGGTGCAACGGACAGCGCCATGCGCGGCACGGCCGCGATTTCATCAGAGAAGATCCTGCTTGGGAAGCCGCAGCGGGACAGGAATCGGCCGACCAGCGCGCCGATCACCTTTTGCCCTCATTAGCAGGCCACCCCTGAACAGGGCATGTCACTCCAGAGTGTTCGTACGCCTCTGATGAGTGAGCATGGGTAAATATCTGATGTCCCCACAATGTGAGATTCGCGTCCCGAAACCGCCAACAGCTCCGCGCTTGACCGCAGCGCCCCCGCATTGGCAAGGTTTTGCAGGCTTTCGCGCACACCGTACGGCACCCAATCCCGTTTCTCCACTGAGGACGGACTAGCGGCGGTGACCGGGCACGCCCCACGCCGCACCTGGAGGACTGAGTTGAGCCCCATCCGCTCCGCGACTATCGTGGCGCTCGCATCGGCCGTGCTGGCCACCACGCTCACCGGCTGCTCGTTCGGCGCGGCAGAGGAGGACAACAGCCCCATCACCATCGCCGCCGACCTCGAACTCTCCGGCGCCGCCGCACCGGTCGGCAAGGCGTACCAGCGCGCTCTGGAACTGAAGGTCGAGCAGTTGAACTCCTCCGGCGCCCTGGGCCAGCGGAAGATCAAGCTGGCAGTCAAGGACAACCGGTCCGACGCCAGCGAGTCACTGCGCAACATCGGCGACTTCAGCAACGACCCCAAGGTCAACGCCATCATCATGGGTGGCTGCAACGAGTGCGCCGTCGGCGCCGTCCGCACCGTCAACGAGCGGAAGATCCCGACGATCGCGCTCGCACCGTCCGGCGCGGTGGCCAGCCCGGTCCCCGAACGCCGGTACATGTTCAAGCTGGCGCCCAACGCGGCCGACAGCGCCGCCGCGCTCACCGCCGAGCTACGGCGGCGTGGGATCACCGAGGTCGGCGTCCTGCACAGCGACGACGACTACGGACGCGAGGGCCTGACCGCGCTGGAGGACGAGTTCCGCAAGACCAACATCAAACGGGTCCGCGCCGAGGCGGTACGCACCACCGACACCGAACTCGCCGCACCGATCCGCCGGCTGGCCAACCGTGACCCCGCCGGCCTGATCATCTGGACCCCGCCGGAGCAGGCCGCCCTCGCCGCCACCGCCGCCGACCAGTCCGGCTACACCGGGTCGCTCTTCTTCGACGCCGCCGCGGCCGGCGACCTCTTCCTGGGCAACGCCGGCCAGGCCACCGAGCAGGCCACCCTGATCTTCACCCAGACCATGGTGATCGACGACGTCATCGCCACCACCCCGGCCAAGGCCGCCCGCCGGCAGTGGTTCCAGAGCTACACCGCACGGTTCGGCGGCTACAACGGGCTCTCCTCGTTCGCCGCCGACGCGGTCCAGTTGGTCGCCGACTCGGCGCTACGGGCCGGCGGTAAGGTCGGCAGCGTCAACCGGGACGGCCTCCGGGACGTGCTGGAGACGTCCCAGCTGGACGGCCTCTCCGGGCCGATCCGGATGACCCCGGACAACCACTCCGGCCTGATGCCGCAGGCGCTGACCACGCTGGTGGCGCGCGGCGGACGGTGGCGGCTGGCGGGCTGACGGGACCGGTGGGCTCGGGCTTGTCGGTTGCGGTTCTTCGCGGTGGGGGTGGCCCCACCGCGACCGGCTCCGGGCGGTGAGGCGTGATCCCTGCGCCGGCCACGGTGGGGCCACCCCGGATGTTCGTCAGTGACTGACGGGCCGATCCCCGGTGGGGGTCGGCCCGTCAGTGGTGGTGGGGTCGGCTCGGGGGACTGTCCCGGCGGGGGTCAGCGGGCCGAGGTGGTGGCCCGGACCCAGGGCAGGGCCAGCCGCTCGACCAGCGACAACGCCGAGTAGAGCAGGATGCTCATCGCCGCGATCAGCACGATCGCCGCCCACGCGGTGGCGGTGTCGCCGATCCCGTTGTATTGCAGGATCTGGTAGCCGAGGCCCGGCTTGTCGGAGTAGAACTCCCCGATCACCGCGCCGATCGCGGCCAGCGGCATCGCCACCTTCAGCCCGACGAAGATCTGCGGCAGCGCGGCCGGGAAACGCACCTTGCGGAACGACTGCCACCAGGAGGCGTTCAGCGACCGGGCCAGCTCGGCCAGGTCCGCCGGGGTGGTGGTGAGCCCGGTGGCGGTGGAGAGCACGATCGGGAAGAAGCAGAGCAGGAACACCATGGTCAGGATCGGCTTCTCCCCCCAGCCGACCGAGACCACCAGCAGCGGCCCCAGCGCGATCTTCGGGACCGCGTTGATCGCCACCAGCAGCGGGGCGAACATCCGCTCGGCCCGCCGGGAGGCGGCCAGCACCATTCCGATCAGCACCCCGGCGACCGTCGAGAGCAGGAAGCCGAGCAGCGTCATCAGGGTGGTCGTACCCAGCGCCGGGAAGAGCACGTCCGCCGTCGAGGTCAACGACGTCCAGACCGCCTGCGGCGGCGGCAGGGACGCCGGGTGCACCAGGTGCAGCCCGGAGGTGACCGACCACCAGACGGCCACCGCGACCAGCAGGCCGAGCAGCGGCAGGCCGACCGCTCCGGGGGGGCGTACCCGGGACCAGGGTGACCCGCCGGGCGTCGCGGGGATGGTCGGGATGGTCCCGCCCGGCGGGGTCGGCGGGCCGACCGAACCGGGTACGGGACGGGTCCGGATCGAGTCCGTCACGGGGTCCTCCTCTCCTGCCGGCACGGCGGCCGGCACGCGACGGGGGTGCGCCCACCGGTCGTCCCGCTGGGTCGCACCCCCGTGGCACCGTCGGTGTCGATCAGGCCTTCGGTACGAGGTTGAAGTCGATGATCTGGTCCGGCGTGATGTTCGACTTGAGCGCGCCGGCGCCCTGCAGGATCGCGATGCTCTTGGCGACCCGGTCACTGTCCAGGGTGCCGATGGCGGTGCCGGAGTTGCTGGAGCGGACGTAGCCGGCCATCAGCTGCAGCTCGGCGGCGGCCGACGCCGGGTTGGTGGCATCGACGTTCTTCTTCAGGATCTCGGCAGCCTCCTGCGGATTGGCCAGGGCGTACTCCAGGCCCTTGAGCAGCGCGGCGGTGAACTTCTTCACCATCTCCGGCTTCTCCTTGGAGAGCTTGCTGGAGGTGATCAGCGCGTTGCCGTAGAGGTCCTGCATCACGTTGCTGTACGGCAGCACGACCGGCTTCTTCTTGGTGACCGCCTCGACGGTCGGCTGGCCGACGACGAACTGGCCGATGCCGTCCACCTGGCTGGAGGCGAGCATGCCCATCAGGGTCTGCGCCTCACCGTTGACCCAGGTCACCTTGGTGTAGTCCACCCCGGCCATCCGGGCGTAGGTCGGAAAGAGGTTGCGCACGACGGAGCCGGGGGTGTCGGCGAGCTTCTTGCCCTCCAGGTCCTTCGGCGTGGCGATGTTCTCGCCCTCGACCGAGACGATGGCGGCCATGGTGCGCTGCTGGATCGCGGCCACCGCCACGAAGTCCTTCGCCTGGCCGTTGCCGACCTGGAGCAGGCCGCCGGTCAGGTCGATCGGGCCGAACTGGGCCTGGCCACCGACGATGGTCTGAATGACCATGTTGGTGCCCTGACCGGCCTTGATCTCCACGTCGAAGCCGGCCTCCTTGAAGAAGCCCTTGTCCTTCGCCACCCAGACGTACGAGTCACGGCCGAAGTTGCCGAACGAGGTCAGGTAGGTCACCTTCTCCAGCGACTTACCGTCGCCGCCCTTTGCTGCGTCCGCCGGGTCGGATCCGCCGCTGCAGGCGGAGACCAGGGCGAGGGCGGTGGCCAGGGTGGCCGCGGCGACCGTGCGGGTCAGCCTTGTCATCAGTGCACCATGTCCTTTCCGACCGGGCGCATCACCCGGAGGGGGTTGTCGGTCCGGCGGCACCAGCGTGAGGGGGCACCGACGCCGCCGTCGTGAAGGGACTCTTCGCTGGCACAGCGTACGAGACACCCAGGGTCACGACACCAGGCGGATCGGGTTGCGGAACGGAAACAACTCACCTTGACCCCGGACAGTGTGCACCCGACACGCTGGGGATATCCTTGTCGGATTCCTGACCGCCCACTCAGGGGAGACCGACGGCGATGATCCGACTGTCCGATGTGTCGCGAACCTTCGACGGCCGTTCCGGGCGGGTCGAGGCGCTGCGCGGGATCGACCTCGAGGTGGCCGAGGGCGAGTTCGTCGCCGTGCTCGGCCGCTCCGGCTGCGGCAAGTCCACCCTACTCCGCATGATCGCCGGGCTGCTGCCGGTCAGCGGCGGCGAGATCACCGTCGCCGGCAGCCCGATCACCCGGCCCCGCCGGGACGTCGCGATGCTCTTCCAGAAGCCCGCCCTGCTCCCCTGGCGCACCGTGCTCGACAACGTGCTGCTGCCGGCCGAGATCTTCGGCTGGAGCCGCGCCAAGCACCGCGAACGGGCCCGGCAGCTGCTGGAACTCTCCGGCCTGGGCGGCTTCGAGAAGCGGCTGCCGCACGAACTCTCCGGCGGTATGCAGCAGCGGGTCTCGCTGTGCCGGTCGCTGATCGGCGAGCCACGGGTGATGCTGATGGACGAGCCCTTCTCCGCCCTGGACGCGCTCACCCGGGAGGAACTCTCCGGCGAGCTGCAACGGGTGCACATGGAGACCGGAGCGACCGTCGTCTTCGTCACCCACTCCATCGACGAGGCGGTGCTGCTCGCCGACCGGGTCGTCGTGCTCAGCCCCCGCCCGGGACGCATCCGCAAGGTCGTCCGGGTCGACATTCCCCGACCCCGCACCCTCGGCCGCAACGCCCACCTGGCGGACGTCGCCCGGGTCAGCGCCGACCTGCACGAACTGCTGATGGAGCGCGAGACGGCGACGACAGCAGGGGCGGAGACACGATGACCATGCGGGTGGCGATCTTCACCGAGCCGCACCGGGGCGCGAGCTACGACGACCAGCTCCGGTTCGCCCAGCTGTGCGAGGCCGGCGGCTTCGACGGTTTCCTCCGGGCCGACCACTACCGGGCGATGGGGGACGAACCCGGGCTGCCCGGCCCCACCGATGCCTGGCTGACCCTGGCCGCGCTGGCCCGCGAGACCTCCCGCATCCGGCTCGGCACCCTGGTCACCTCGGCCACCTTCCGGCTGCCCGGCCCGCTGGCCATGATGGTCGCCCAGGTCGACCAGATGAGCGGCGGCCGGATCGAGCTGGGCATCGGCGCCGGCTGGTACGAGCGGGAGCACACCACGTACGGCATCCCCTTCCCGAAGGTCGGCGAGCGCTTCGACCGGCTCGCCGAGCAGCTGGAGATCATCACCGGCCTGTGGCGTACCCCGGTCGGCGAGACCTACAGCTGGACCGGCGAGCACTACCAGCTCGTCGACGCCCCGGCCCTGCCCCGACCGGTCCAGCAGCCCGGCCCGCCGGTGATCGTCGGTGGCCGGGGCCCGAAGCGCACCCCCGACCTGGCCGCCCGGTACGCCGACGAGTTCAACATGCCGTTCAAGTCGGTCGAGGAGACCGCCGAGGCGTACGACCGGGTACGGGAGGCGTGCGACCGGGCCGGCCGCGCCGACTCGGGGCGAGCCCCGCTCGTGCTCTCCGCCGGGATCGTGGTGGCGATCGGGCGGACCGACGCGGAGGCCCAGCGTCGGGCCGCGCCGCTGCACGTCAAGAGTGCCCTGCCGCCGGAGGACCCGGTGGTCGGCTCCCCCGCCCAACTGGTCGACCGGATCGGCCAGTTCGCGGCGATCGGCGCCACCCGGGTCCACCTGCGGCTGATCGAACTCGACGACCTCGACCACCTGGAGCTCATCGGCACCGAGGTGCTCCCGCAACTGGACGGAACCCGATGACCGACTTGACCCACGACCTCGAACTCGGCCCGGTCGGCCAGGAGATCGTCTACGAGAACGACCGGGTCCGGGTCTGGCACATCCGGCTGGCACCGGGCGAGCGGCAGCCGCTGCACCGGCACGACCACCCCTACCTGGTGGTGGCGATCGAGGGCGCGAAGAACGTGGTGCAGACCGTCGACGGCACCCGGATCGACGCCGACGAACCCGCCGGCGGGGTGGTCTACCGGGACCCCGGGGCCGTCCACATGCTCACCAATGTCGGGGACACGACTTACCTGGCCCGTCTGGTGGAGCTCAAGTAGCCGCTGGTAGAGCTTGGGTAACAGCTGGTCCCGGCCGCGCCGCGCCACAGTGGCGATCGGGCGCACCGGGCCGTAACGTGCGCGACATGGCCTTTCGGACGTGGGGCAGACTGCTGCTCACCGCACTCGGGGTGAGCATGTTGGCCGGGGCCGGCCAGCTGGGTATCGCGTACGGCTTCGGCATCGTCCGGCTCACCGGCGACTTCACCGACGTCAACCGGTGGCCGGCCCAGCTCGCCTGGGTCGGCTGGTTCGCGGTGACCGCCGCCGTGGTCGGCGCGGTCCTCACCGGCCGGCTCGCCCGCCGCGAAGGGCTGCCGGAGGACACCCCGGTGCAGCTGGCGATCTCCGGTGCCGCCGCGCTCGGCGCGCTGGTCGTCGCCCCGCTCTGCATGCAGCCCGCACGGGCCGCCGAGCTGAGCGCCATCGACCCGGTCTGGGCGGTCGGCATCTGCGCGGTCGCCGGCGCGGTGGTCGGCGCGGGGGCCGCCTCGGCCGTCCTGCTGCGGCCTCCGCTGGGCTGGAACGTCGCCATGCTGGGCGGTGCGCTCTGGCTGGTCGCGCTGCTCTCGGCCGCGCCGGGGGTGCTGTCCACCGAACCGCTGCGCACCGTACGCCTGGGGGTGCTGGAGCCCGCCTGGCTCGGCGCGGACCGGGCGCAGCGGCTGGCGATCGTGCTGCTGCCCGTGGTCGCGCTGCTGGCCGGCGCGGTGACCGGCGGGCTGGCCCGACGGCGGGGGCACGTCCCGCTGATCGGCGGTGCCGCCGGTGCGGCCGGCCCGGTGCTGCTCGCCTTCGCCTACCTGACCGCCGGGCCGGGCGACTCGGTGGACCGTTACCAGCTCGCCCCCTACTATGGCGCGGTGATCGCGGTCGCCACCGGCGCGCTCGGCTCGGTCGCCGCCGCCCTGCTGCGCTGGCCGCTGCTGCCCGCCCGCCCCGCCACCACCACCGCCGGTCCCGCCGGCGACGGCGACGGCGACGGCGCGATCGAGCCGACCGACATCCTCGCGCCGCTGCCGACCCCACCGACCCCACCCGGTACCACCTCGGACACCGCCACCTCGGCTGACCTCGTCTCGGACGAGCCCAGCACCGTGGACCTGAGCGCCGCCGCCCGGACCGTCGTCGGCCCGGCCCGTACCGGAGCCACCTCCCTGCGGCCCGGGGACGACGACTTCCCCGCTACGGTGCCGGCCCCCGCCTCAGGTTGGCTCCCGCCCGACGCGTCGGGCACCGGTCCCACCCCGGCCCACTGGGACTGGCCGGACACCCCGGTCGCCCCCGTCGACCGACCGGTGACCCGGTCCGCCGCGCCGGACGGGGCCGCCGCCGGCGCGAGGCCCCTCGCGCCCGCCGAGGTAGGGGCTGGGCCCGACGTCACCGAACCGGAATCCCGGCTCGGCCCCGACGGTGGGCCGGCCGGCCGGACCGCCCCGATCCAACCCACCGAGGCAACCCAGGCGACCCCCACCGGACCGACCCCCACCGAGGTCATCCCGGCCGAGGTCGCCAGCGCGGAGCAGCCGGAGGCTGTCGGAGCGAGCACCGGGGACGACCCGGTGTCCCCGCCGAAACCCCGCGCGAAGCGGACCCGCCGGGCCCGTCCCGCCGACACCGATGCCCCGGTCGTCCCCACCGGGCGAGCCGACTCCGAGCCCTCCGTCGGCGCGAGCGGCACCACAGAGACGACCCCCACCGCCGGGCAACCGACCACCGTCGTACCCACCCCGGCCAGCCCCGATGCCGGCCTGAGCGCCCCCGATCCGGGCACCTCACCGCCGGCTGCGGCAGCACCCGGCAGCGCGGACGCAGGGGTCGGGGCGGCCGGTGGGACGGTGGAGCCGGCTGCCGGGTCGCGGCACGTCCCGCCCGGTGGTGTCGAGTCCACGCCGCGTCCCCGGCACCAACTGCCCGACCTGAGCGGTAGGGGCAGCTGGCTCGGCACCCCCCATCCCGGGCCGGTGCGGACGCCACTGCCCTTCCCCGAACCGGACACCACCGAGCCGACGAGCACCCCCGGCCCGGTCAGCCTCCGCTGGGAGCCGACCGACACCGGCACCGCCGACCCGGTGGACGACCCACCCGTCGCCCCGGCTCCGACCGGCGATGCCGAGCAGAAGCCGACCGGCCGGACCAAGGGCCGGCGAGGGCTGTTCCGACGCAACCGGCCCGCCGAGGGCGAGTCGACGGCCGAGCCCACCGCAGACCCGGTGACGCCGGACGAGGAGTACGTCGACTGGGTCACCGGCCTGAGCAAGCCCCTGGCCGACAACGAGCCGGAACGGGAGAGCGGCCGACGCTCACTACGCACCAGCGGACGCCACCACCGCGACTGATCACGGTCGCGACAACCCCACCGTGTCCCCACCCCGATACCTGGTGATCAAGAGGTTTACGTCAGATTCCGGCTTACGGATGACGCAAACCTCTTGATCACCGGGGCGGGGCGGGGGAGGGGGCGGGCGGGAGGGGGCGGGGGAGGCGGGAGGGAGGGGGCGGGGTTAGGGGAGGGGGAGGTAGACGCGGCTGCCGGCGTTGAGGAATTCGGTGGACTTGTCCTGCATTCCTCGGGCGGCGTAGTCCTTCAGTTCCTGGGTGATCTTCATGGAGCAGAACTTCGGGCCGCACATCGAGCAGAAGTGCGCGGTCTTCGCCGGTTCTGCCGGGAGCGTCGCGTCGTGGTAGGAGCGGGCGGTCTCCGGGTCCAGCGACAGGTTGAACTGATCCTCCCAACGGAACTCGAACCGCGCCTTCGACAGCGCGTCGTCCCACGCCTGCGCGCCCGGGTGCCCCTTGGCCAGGTCGGCCGCGTGCGCCGCGATCTTGTACGCGATGACGCCGGCCTTCACGTCGTCCCGGTCGGGCAGTCCCAGGTGCTCCTTCGGGGTGACGTAGCAGAGCATCGCGGTGCCGAACATGCCGATCATGGCGGCCCCGATCGCCGAGGTGATGTGGTCGTACGCGGGGGCGATGTCGGTGGTCAGCGGGCCGAGCGTGTAGAACGGGGCCTCGTGGCACCACTCCTGCTGGAGGTCCACGTTTTCCTTGATCTTGTGCATCGGCACGTGGCCGGGGCCCTCGATCATCACCTGCACGTCGTACTCCCAGGCGATCGTCGTCAGCTCGCCGAGGGTGCGCAGCTCGGCGAACTGGGCCTCGTCGTTGGCGTCGGCGATCGACCCGGGCCGCAGCCCGTCGCCGAGCGAGAACGTCACGTCGTAGCGCGCGAGCAGCTCACACAGCTCACGGAAGTTGGTGTAGAGGAAGTTCTCCTCGTGGTGCGCCAGGCACCAGGCCGCCATGATCGACCCACCCCGGGAGACGATCCCGGTGACCCGGTCCACCGCCAGCGGCACGTACGGCAGCAGCACCCCGGCGTGCACCGTCATGTAGTCCACGCCCTGCTCTGCCTGCTCGATCACCGTCTCCCGGAACACCTCCCAGCTGAGCTTCACCGGATCGCCGCCGACCTTCTCCAGGGCCTGGTAGATCGGCACGGTGCCGATCGGCACGGGCGAGTTGCGCACGATCGACTCGCGCGTCTCGTGGATCCGCTTGCCGGTCGACAGGTCCATCACGGTGTCCGCGCCCCAGCGGGTGGCCCAGGTCAGCTTCTCCACCTCCTCGGCGACCGACGAGGTCACCGCCGAGGTGCCGATGTTGGCGTTCACCTTCACCAGGAACGCCTTGCCGATGATCGCCGGCTCGCACTCGGGGTGGTTGACGTTGAGCGGCAGCACCGCCCGCCCGGCGGCGATCTCGTCCCGGACGAACTCCGGCGTCATGCCCTCGCGGATCGCCACGAACTCCATCTCCGGGGTGACCACCCCGGCGCGGGCGTACCCGAGCTGGGTGGGGCGTTTCCGGTCCATACCGGCCAGCGGGGTGCCGGCGCCCCGGACCGGCGCGACGTCACCCCGGGCGGCGATCCACGGGCCGCGCAGCGGCGGCAACCCCACCTCCGGGTCCGAGCCGGGACCGGAGGTGTCGTAGAGGCGTACCGGCGGGTTGTCCCCGGCCAGCTCCACCTCGGCGAACGGCACCCGGACATCCGACCGGGAACCCTCGACATAGACCTTGCGACGTGCCTGCATGACAGCCTCCCTGATGGTCAACGGGACCAGCCGAAGTGGTCCAACGGGCCGCGTCCCGCGCCCAGTTCCCAGTCCCGCGCGCCGGTCAGCGCACGGGTGACGTACTCCTTGGCGGTGGTCACCGCGACCGGCACCGGATCGCCCGCCGCCAGCCGGACGGCGATGGCCGCCGAGAACGAACAGCCGGTGCCGTGGCTGTGCCGGGTGTCGACCCGGGGCGCGCGGAGCAGGGTGGTCGTCCCACCGCCGGCCAGCACGTCGACCGACTCGCCGGCCGCGTCGACGTCGCCGCCGGTGACCACCACGTACTCCGGGCCGCCGGCCGCCAGGTCCTGCGCCGCCACGACCATCTCCTCGACCGTGCCCACCGGGCGTCCGGTGAGGGCGGCGGCCTCCGCGCAGTTCGGCGTCGCCACCTCCGCGTACGGCAGCAGCCGCTCGACCGCCGCCACCACGCCGAGCCGGTGTCCACTGGTGGCGACGAGCACCGGGTCGACGACCAGGTGCGGCAGCCGGCCCGCCTTCGCCGCCTCGGCCACCGCGTCGGCCACCGCCGGGCTGCCGAGCATCCCGGTTTTCACCGCGCGTACCCCGAAGTCGGCGAGCACGCTGTCGAGCTGTTCGGTGACGGTGCGCGGGGGCAGCGGCAGCACGGCGTCGACACCTCGGGTGTTCTGCGCGGTGACGGCGGTCAGCACACTCGTGCCGTACGCGCCGAGGGCGGCGAAGACCTTCAGGTCGGCCTGGATGCCGGCACCACCGCCGGAGTCGGAACCGGCGATGGTGAGCACGGTCGTGGGCGTCATGTCGTCTCCTCGGTCCACGCCCCGCCGACCGGGATGCGGTCCGTCGTGCGGGGGGTTGCGGGCTGCGGCCGACCGTGCCCACTCCGGGCGACGCTCGTGAGGGTCGCGGCGACCCCGGTCGGGTCGGCGGCGCGCATGAGCGCCCCGAGCACCGCCACCCCGACCGCGCCCGCTTCGACACAGGCCGTCACCTGTTCCGGGGTCTCGATGCCGCCCAGGGCGAACACGGGCACCGGGCTGAGCCGGACCAGCCGGCGCAGGCCGTCCGGGTGCAGCGGCGGACCGTAGCCGGGTTTGCTACGGGTGGGCCAGACCGGTGAGAGCGTCACGTAGTCCTCGGTGGTCAGTCGGGCCAGTTCCGCCGCGTCGTGGCACGACCGGCCGACGAGCCGGACAGCCGGCGGCGGGTACGGCCCGGCCGCCGGCAGGTGCACCGCCTCTCCCCCGAGCGGGTCGGGACCGGCGACGATCAGGGTGCCGCCGACCTCGGCGAGGATCGCCCGCAGCTCGACGGCGAGGGCCGCCCGCTCGGCGCGGGGCAGGTCCCGCTCCCGCAGCACCACCCACCGGACGCCACCACGTACCGCCCCCGCGACGACGTCGACGAGGTCAGCCCGCGCCGTCCGTCGGTCGGTCAACAGCAGCACCCCCGACGGCCCCTGGCCGCCCACGCCGGAGTGGCTCACAGCTCGGGTCTTCCGTCGTCGGGGGTGGAGGCGAGGGCGTGGAAACGGCGGGGAATGCGCCCGGCGGCGTACGCGAGCCGCCCGGCCTGGACGCCGTACCGCATGGCGGTGGCCATCGCCGTCGGGTCGGCGGCCCGGGTGACGGCGCTGGCCAGCAGCACCCCGTCGCAGCCCAGCTCCATGGCGAGCGCCGCGTCGGACGCGGTGCCGATCCCGGCGTCGAGGATCACCGGCACGTCGACGCTCTGCCGGATCAGCCGGATATGGTGCTGATTGGTCACCCCCAGGCCGGAGCCGATCGGCGCACCGGCCGGCATCACTGCCGCGCAGCCGACGTCGGCCAGTCGGCGGGCCAGCACCGGGTCGTCCGAGGTGTACGGCAGCACGACGAAGCCGTCGGCGACGAGTTCCTCGGCCGCCCGCAGCAGCTCCACCCCGTCCGGGAGCAGGGTGCGCTCGTCCCCGATCACCTCCAGCTTCACCCAGTCGGTGTCGAACGCCTCCCGGGCCAGCCGGGCCACCTTCACCGCCTCCCCCGCGGTGTAGCAGCCGGCGGTGTTGGGCAGCAGCCGCACCGCGCACCGGTCGAGCAGGTCGAGCAGTCCGCCGGCGGTGCCGGGGGCGGTGTCGACCCGGCGCAGGGCGAGGGTGACCAGTTCGGTGCCGGAGGCCCGGATCGCCTGCTCCAGCACGTGCAGGTTGGCCGCGCCGCCGGTGCCGAGGATGAGCCGGGAGGTGAACGTCTCGGTGCCGATGGTGAGGGGCATCGTGGTCACCCGCCCTGGGCGGCGCTGAGGACCTCGACCCGGTCGCCGTCGCGCAGCACGGTGGCCGGCCAGCCGCCCCGGGGGACGACCTCGCCGTTGACCGCGACCGCGAGACCGCGCCGCTGTTCGGTGACCGCTCGGACCAGGTCCGCCACGGTCGACCCACCGGTCAGTTCCCGCCCGGTGCCGTTGACGATCAGTCGCATGTCTCCCCCTCGTTCGCCGTTTCCCGGTCCCGCCCCACACCGCCGGCCGTCGACCCCGACCGGGGCCCGGCCGGGGCGGCGAACCGGTCCGCCGTGAAGGGGGTGAGCAGTGGGTCCGGCCGGCCGGTGACGATCAGCTCGGTGATCAGGTCGGCGGTGACCGGAGTGAGCACGATGCCGTGCCGGTGGTGGCCGGTGGCGGCGAGCACATCCGGCCGGTCGGGCAACGGTCCGAGGATCGGCGCGTTGTCCGGGGTGCCGGGGCGCAGCCCGGCGACGGCCTCGACCAGCTCGTACTCGGCGAGTTCGGGGACCAGGTCGACGGCGGCGCGGAGCAGGCGCAGCACCGCCCCGGCGGTCACCTCGGTGTCGGCGCGCTCCTCGACGGTCGCCCCGACCACCACCTCACCGTTGTCCCGGGGCACGAGGTAGACCGACTCGCCGTCGGCGTACCCCCGGATGACGTGTCGGAAGTCGGGCGGGCGGTGACCGGGCGCGCGCAGCCGCAGCACCTGGCCCTTGACCGGGCGCACCGGCAGCCCGGTCAGCGCGGCGGCGCCGCAGCCGGCGGCGACCACGACGACCGGCGCGACCAGGTCGGCCAGCCGGGTCACCGCGCCGGGGACCAGGGTCACGCCGGCCCGTTCGGCGGCGACGCGCAGCGCGGTGACCAGCCGGCGCGGGTCGACCTGGTGGTCGCCGGGGGCGACCGCGCCGCCGCGCAGCCGAGGGGTCAGCGCCGGCTCGCGGTCCCGCAGCTGCGACGGGCGCAGCGCGGTGATCGGCAGCCCCAGCCCCTGCTGGTACGACCAGAGTCGGCGGGCCTCGGCCAGATCATCTCCGGTCAGCCCGACCACGAGGGTGCCGTCGGTGCGGTATCCGAACCCGGCCCCGGCAGCCCCGGCCAGCTCGGCAGCCCCGGCCAGCTCGGCGACACCGGCCAGTTCGGCGGCGAAGCCCGGCCAGCGGGCGGCGGACTCGGTGAGCAGCCCGGTCAGCTCCCGCTCACCGAAGTACGCCTCGGCGACCGGGGCGAGCATCCCGGCGGCGACCCGTGACGCGCCGGAGCCGGGGGCCGGATCGTGCACGACCACCCGCAGGCCACGGGCCGCGCACCGCCAGGCGATCGCCAACCCGACCGGACCTGCCCCCACGACGGCGACGTCCGGTCGGGTCAGCACGTCAGCGCCGCGATCAGTGCGGCGGTGGCCCGGCCCGGGTCGGCGGCGGCGGAGAGCGCCCCGACCACCGCCACCCCGTAGGCCCCGGCGGCCCGCAGCGCCGGCACCGACCCGACGGTGACCCCGCCGATGGCGATCACCGGCACGTCGACGGCCTCGGCCACGGCGCGTACCCCGGCCGGGCCGATCGGGGCGGGCAGGCCGGTCTTGGTGCTGGTGGGGTGGCACGGGCCGACGCCCAGGTAGCTGGCCCCGGCGGCGACCGCCCGCGCCGCGCCCCCGGGTTCCCGGGCGGTCGCGCCGAGCACGGCGTCGCCGCCGAGGACCCGGCGGGCCGCCGCGACGGGCAGGTCGTCCGCGCCGACGTGGCCGCCGTCGGCGCCCACCGCGAGGGCCACGTGCAGCCGGTCGTTGACCAGGCAGGTCGCCCCGTACGGCACACAGAGGGCGCGGACCCGGTGGGCCAGGTCGTACGCCTGGCGGTCGGTGGTCTCGTCGGTGACCCGGACCTGGACGACCAGGTCGGCGCGGGCCACCGGGAGGGCGGCGCGCAGGACGGCGAGCGGGTCGCGCCCCGGTCGGGTGTCGGTGATCAGATGCAGTCGTCCGAGGGACGGCACGACAACTCTCCTCCCTGCGCCGGCATTATCCGGATCAGGTTCGACGGTCGGGGGCTTCAGCCCCCCTCTCAGCCCGGTACACCGGGCTCCCGTGGGTTACGTGCCTGTGACCGTACGACAGATCTGCTGATCCGCCAAGGGGTCTCCATTCATGCGATCCCCTCGATGTTTACCTTTTTAGGCTTCTCTCCACTTAAGCCGGAAAAGTGAATAGCCGATATCGAATCGTTACATGCTCATGCCTTGCCGGAAACCAATCCAGCGGCGCTAATTTGTTCAACCGATCGACATTATTCCCGTGCGGGCCTCGGCGTGGCCCGCACCTGATCGCCACCGATGCGGACCTCGGCGGGCCCGCACCAATCCGACCGGGGACGGTCTGCGGCGAGTCGTCCCCATGCCCACCACTGTCCAGCACGGACAAAAGGAGCATGGAGTGTCTCCATCCCGCCATCGCCGCGCACGTCGCGGCCCACTGGGCGCCGGCATACTCGCCCTCTCCCTACTCGCCAGCGGCCTGATCGGCGGCACCGCCGCCCAGGCCGCTCCCGCCGCGGCGGCCCTGCCACAGGCCGCACCGGCACCCGCACCTGCGGCAGCCGCCGCCGAGCCGTTCTCGGTCCTGGTCTTCTCCAAGACCGCCGCGTTCCGGCACGACGCCATCCCGGCCGGCATCACCGCGATCCGCAAGCTCGGCACGGACAACGGGTTCACCGTCGACACCACCGAGGACGGGGCCGCCTTCAACGACGCCAACCTGGCGAAGTACCAGGCGGTGATCTGGCTCTCCACCACCGGTGACGTCCTCGACGCCACCCAGCAGGCCGCGTTCGAGCGGTACATCAAGGCCGGCGGCGGCTACGCCGGCGTGCACGCCGCCTCGGACACCGAGTACGACTGGGCCTGGTACGGCAACCTGGTCGGCGCGTACTTCTCCGGCCACCCGGCCAACCAGCAGGCCACCGTCAAGGTCGAGGACCACGCGCACCCGTCGACCGCCGACCTGCCGGACAAGTGGTCCCGGTTCGACGAGTGGTACAACTTCCGGACCAACCCGCGCTCCAAGGTGCACGTGCTGGCCAGCCTGGACGAGAAGTCCTACAGCCCGGGTTCCGGCGCGATGGGCGCCGACCACCCCACCGCCTGGTGCCAGGACTACGACGGCGGTCGGGCCTGGTACACCGGTGGCGGCCACACCCAGGAGTCGTACACCGACCCGCAGTTCCTCTCCCACCTGCTGGGCGGCATCCGCACCGCCGCCGGGGCGGAGAACGCCGACTGCGGCGCCACGAAGACGTCGAACTTCGAGAAGGTCACCCTCGACAGCAACACCAACAACCCGATGGAGCTGGACATCGCTCCGGACGGCCGGGTGTTCTACGCCGAGCGCGACGGCCGGGTGCAGATCGTCAAGCCGGACACCGGCAACACGGTCACCGCGGCCCGGCTGGACGTCTTCACCGGCAACGAGGACGGCCTGCTCGGTCTCCGCCTCGACCCGGACTTCGCCACCAACAAGTGGATCTACCTGTACTACGCCCCGACCGGTGGCGCCCCGCGCAACTACCTGTCCCGGTTCACCGTCAACGGTGACACCATCGACAAGGCCACCGAGAAGGTCGTCCTCCAGGTCGACACCCAGCGCAACACCTGCTGCCACGCCGGCGGCAGCATGACCTTCGACTCGAAGGGCAACCTGTACCTGGCCACCGGCGACAACACCAACCCGTTCGAGTCGAGCGCCTTCACCCCGATCGACGAGCGGGCCGGCCGGCAGGACTACGACGCGCAGCGCAGCTCCGGCAACACCAACGACCTGCGCGGCAAGGTGATCCGGATCCACCCGGAGGACGACGGCACGTACACGGTCCCGGCGGGGAACCTGTTCGCCCCGGGCACCGCGAAGACCCGTCCCGAGATCTTCGGCATGGGCTTCCGTAACCCGTTCCGGATCGGCGTCGACCAGAAGACCGACACCCTCTACGTCGCCGACTACGGACCGGACGCCTCGGCGGCCAACGCGAACCGCGGCCCCGAGGGCCTGGTGGAGTGGAACATCATCGCCACGGCCGGCAACTACGGCTGGCCGTACTGCACCGGCAACAACAAGGCGTACAACGACTACACCTTCCCGTCCGGGCCGAGCGGGGCGAAGTTCGACTGCGCCGCGCCGGTGAACGACTCGCCCAACAACACCGGCCTGACCAACCTGCCGCCGGCCATCCCGGCGACCGTGGACTACGGCTACGCGGGCGACTCGCGCTTCCCCGAGATCGGCGGCGGCGGCGCCCCGATGGGTGGCCCGGTCTACCGGTACGACGCCGACAGCACGTCGAGCCGCAAGTGGCCGGCGTACTACGACGGCAAGGCGCTCCTCGGCGAGTGGAACCAGTCGAAGATGTACACGATGCAGGTCAGCCAGGACGGCAAGTCGCTGATCGACATCAACCAACTGCTCACCGGGATGTCGCTGATCCGCCCGATGGACTTCGAGTTCGGGCCGGACGGCGCGCTGTACCTGATCGAGTGGGGCACCGGCTTCGGCGGTAACAACGACGACTCCGGGGTCTACCGGATCGACTACACCGCCGGTGACCGGGCGCCGATCGCCGAGGCCAGCGCCGACCCCACCTCCGGGGCCGCTCCGCTGACCGTGACGTTCTCCAGCGCCGGCTCCCGTGACCCGGACGGCGGCACGTTGACCTACGCCTGGGCGTTCGGTGACGGGCAGACCTCCACCGAGGCGAACCCCACCCACACCTACGCCACGGCCGGCAACTACACCGCGCAGCTCACCGTCACCAACCCCAAGGGCCGTACCGCGGTGGCGAACGTGCCGGTGACGGTCGGCAACACCGCCCCGACGGTGACCATCGAGTTCCCGCCCAGCGGCGGCTTCTTCGAGTGGGGCGACCAGGTCAAGTACACGATCAAGGTGACCGACCCGGAAGACGGCACCATCGACTGTGACCGGGTGCAGCTCCAGGTGCTGCTCGGCCACGACGAGCACGCCCACCCGCTGGAGCAGCACACCGGCTGCACCGGCACCGTGCAGACCTCGCTGGCGTCCGGTCACGGCGCGGAGGCGAACGTCTTCGCGGTCTTCGAGGCCACCTACACCGACAACGGCGGTGCCGGCAGCGCCGGCCCGCTGACCGGTCGGGCGATCGAGATCCTGCAGCCCAAGCGCAAGCAGGCCGAGTACTTCACGGCCACCGGTCGGGCCCCGGGCAGCACCGGCGGCGGTGACCCGGGCGTGCAGAAGGAGACCACCACCGACACCGCCGGTGGCGGCCAGAACATCGGCTTCATCGAGGACGGCGACTGGTGGTCGCTCGACCCGGCCAACCTGACCGGGGTCGACCAGATCCGGTTCCGGGCGGCCTCGAGCGGCCAGGGCGGACGGATCGACGTGCACGCCGGCGCCGTTGACGGCCCGGTGGTGGCGACGGCCAACGTGCCCGGCACGGGCGGTTGGCAGCAGTTCGTCGACGTGACCGCGCCGGTGACCGGTGCGGCCGAGGGCGCGCTGTACTTCGTCGCCAAGGACCCGGCCGGTGGTACCGGTTCGCTGTTCAACGTCAACTGGATGGACTTCATCGGCCGGGGCGTCACCGACAACGCGCCGCCGGTGGTGACGGCCACGGCCACGCCGGCGACCGGCACCGCGCCGGTCACCGTCGCCTTCAAGGGCACGGCCACCGACACCGACGGCGACACCCCGTTGACGTACGCCTGGGACTTCGGTGACGGCGGGACGGCGACCACCCTGGACGCCAACCACACCTACACCAGCCCGGGCACCTTCACCGCCACCCTGACGGTGACGGACAAGCGGGGCGCGAAGTCGTACGCGACCGTTCCGGTCAAGGTCGACGCGCCGAACAACTCCTGCCTCGGAGCGCGTTCGGACGACTTCCTCGGCAGCACCCTGGACAAGGACCGCTGGACGGTGGTGCGGGAGAACCAGCTCTACTCGGTCTCCGGCGGGTCGCTGCGGCTGCCCACCTCCTCCGCTGACCTGTACGGCACCCGCAACGACGCCACCAACCTGGTGCTCCAGCCCGCACCCAGCGGGGCCTGGCAGGCCACCACGAAGGTCACCGTGCCCGTCGCCGCCGACTACCAGCAGGCCGGCCTGCTGATCTACGGCGACGACGACAACTACGCCAAGGTGGATCTGCTCTACGGCGGTTCCCGCAAGGTGGAGTTCATCCGGGAGACCGCAGGTACGCCCCGCAACGACTCGGCCGACGCCGTCGCCGCACCCAGCGGTGACACCATCTACCTGCGGCTGATCAGCGACGGCACCAACCTGACCGCGGCGTTCTCCACCGACGGCACGACGTTCACCCCGGTCGGTCGGTCCGCCGATCTGGCCGGCATCACCAACCCGCGGATCGGTCTGATCGCGCTCAACGGTGGCACCACCGCCCCGGTGGTGGACGCTACCTTCGACTGGTTCCAGGTCTCGCCGGACGCCCCGGCCGGCCCGGTCGACCCGTCGGACGAGTTCACCGGCACCACGCTGGACAAGTGCCGGTGGAACGCGGTGCTGCGGGAGGACCCCGCCGGTTACCGGGTGGCCGACGGCGCACTGAAGATCGACGTGCCGTCCGGTGACATCTACGGCACCAGCAACACCGGGCCGACGAACTTCATCCTCCAGACCGCGCCTGCCGGCGACTGGACCCTGGAGACGAAGGTCGACGGCAGCCTGCTGGCCGAGCAGTACCAGCAGGCCGGTCTGATCGTCCACGCCGACGACGACAACTACGTCAAGTTCGACTTCATCGTGGACAACCAGGCCGGTCAGGCAGCCTCCCGGCGGATCGAGTTCCGCGGCGAGGTCGGCGGGGTCACGCAGAACCCGCAGCCCCAGGTCTCCAACCTGACCTCGGCGGTGTGGTACCTGCGGCTGGCCCGCGCCGGTGACACCTTCACCGCGTCCTACTCGGCCGACGGTCAGGAGTGGACGACGTTCGAGCCGGTGACGAACACCGCCGTCGGGGCCACCCCGAAGGTCGGTCTGTTCACCCTCGGAGCGAACGCGGCCACCTCGAAGACGGCCTCGTTCGACTACTTCCGGCTCTCCACCAAGGCGGCCGACACGACCGCGCCGGTGACCACTGCCACGGTCTCCGGCACCCCGACCGAGGGTTGGCACACCGGCCCGGTCACCGTCACGCTGGCAGCGGCCGACGAGGCCGCCGGTAGCGGGGTGGCGAGCACCGAGTACCAGCTCGACGGGGCCACCACGTGGACCGCGTACACCGAACCGGTGCAGGTCACCGGGGATGGTGCACACGAGGTGCGGTTCCGGTCGACGGACTCCGCCGGCAACGTGGAGGCGACGAAGAAGGTCGCCGTGAAGATCGACGCGACCGCGCCGGTCAGCTCGGCGGCGTTCGCCCCGGCGAACAACGACGGCTGGCACAACGGCACCGTCCCGGTGGTGATCACCTCCACCGACGCCGGTTCCGGGGTGAAGAAGCTGGAGTGGTCGCTCGACGGGGGCGCCTGGACGGCGTACACCACGCCGGTCGAGGTGACCGGGGACGGCACGCACGAGTTGCTGTACCGGGCCACCGACACCGCCGGCAACGTCGAGTCGCTGAAGTCGGCGGTCGTGAAGATCGACGGCACCAAGCCGACGCTGCTGGTCTCCGGCATCGCCGACGGCCAGCTCTACGGTGACAGTCAGGACGTCCGGATCTCATGGCAGGCGGTCGACCCGACCTCCGGGATCAAGACGACCTCCGGCGTGCTGGACGGTCGGACGTACGCCAGCGGCACCCTGCAGGCGCTGTACGAGCTGCCGCTCGGCCTGCACGAGCTGACGGTGACCGCGACCGACAAGGCGGGCAACTCCACCACCTCGACGGTCCGGTTCTTCGTCACCACCTCGTTCCGGGACATGCAGAACCTGCTGGACCGGTTCAAGTCGACCGGACGACTCTCCAACAAGGCGCACCGTCAGCTGTCCAACAAGCTGGACGCGGTGCGGGCCTCCGAGGCGGAGGGCAACGACAAGCGGGCGGTGCAGCAGTTGACCGCCTTCAAGGCGTTGGCCAACGATGCCGCCCTGGTGACCGATGTCGACATCCGGGACGTGCTGGTCCGTGACGCCGACGCCATGATCGTCCGGCTCGGCGGTGCGGCCACCAAGGCCGGCGTCAAGGCGAACGACAACAAGTCGGTCGACGGGGCCGGCCGGCTCGGTGACGATCCCACCCGGATCGCCGAAGGCGGTTCGCTGTAGCACCACCGGGGCCGCTCCCGCCGTCGAACTGACGGCGGGGGCGGCCCCTCCCATATCGGAGGGAGACGTCGATGCGCATCTTCAGGTTCCTCGCCGCCGCGCTGGCCGTGGCGTGCCTGGTGGCACTGCCGGCGGGCCCGGCGGCGGCGCACAACGGGAAGCTGAAGCTGACCGTGGCCGGTGACGGCGCCGGCGGGGTCACCGTGCAGGCCGTGCACGCCGACGGGCACCGGCTGGACCAGCCGGTGCTGCTCACCCTGACCGCCGAGGGCGAGGGTGGGCGGACGGCCGGTCCGGTGCAGATCGAACCGGCCGGGGAGGGGCAGGGCTTCTACAGCAGCGGCCCGCTGCTCTCCCCCGGCGACTGGCGGGTGACGGTCAAGGCACCCGCCCCGTACCTGACCATGGCGAGCGCCCAGGTGCAGGCCCGACCGGCCCAGTCACCGCCCCCGGCCGCCGCCGCGCCGCCGGCCGCCGGGGAGGCCGCCGGTGACGGCGGGATCGGGCGGTGGCCGTGGCTGGCCGGCGGGCTCGCGGTGGCCGTCGCGGGGGTGGCGCTGCTGCTCTGGCGTCGCCGCCGGACCCACCCCGGACCCGCGGACCACCCGGCCGGCCTGAGCGGCTGACAGCCCGGGTACGAGGCCGCGCCGCCCCACCCGCTCCTGATCGGGCCCGGACACCACGAGGTGTCCGGGCCCGACCGGGTCAGAGCAGGGCGTCCAGGGCGTCGAGGTCGGCGTCGGTGGGCTGCCAGGTGCCGGCGGCGGCGTTCGCCCGCACCTGCTCCGGGGTGGTGGCACCGGCGATGACGGAGGCCACCGCCGGCCGGGCGGCCAGCCCGCCGATGGCGACCTGGAGCAGGGTGAGCCCCCGCTGCGCCGCGTACGCCCCGAGCGCCTCGATGGTGTCCCAACGGGCGGCGGCCAACCGCTCGGCGTACCGGCCGCCACCGGCGAGGCGGCTGCCGGCGGGCGGGGCGGTGTCCCGCTGGTACTTGCCGGTGAGCAGCCCGTTGGCGAGCGGGAAGAACGGCAGCAGGCCCAGGCCGAAGCGCTCGCAGGCGGGGATGATCTCGACCTCGGCGTCCCGGTGGAGCAGGTTGTAGTGGTTCTGCGCGCTGACGAAGCGGGTCAGCCCCCGGGTCTTCGCCGTCCAGTCGGCGTCGGCGATCTGCCAGCCGGAGAAGTTGGAGTTGCCCAGGTAGCGCACCTTGCCGGAGCGGACCAGGTCGTCCAGGGCGGCGAGCGTCTCGTCGATCGGGGTGTCCGGGTCGGGTTCGTGCAGCTGGTACAGGTCGATGTGGTCGGTGCCGAGCCGACGCAGTGACGCCTCGACGGCCCGTACGACGTAGCGCCGGGAACCGCGCACCCCGAAGTCACGACCGTTCCGACCGCCCATCGACATGCCGAACTTGGTGGCCAGCACCACGTCGTCCCGCCGACCCTTGAGGGCCTGGCCGAGCAGCTCCTCGGAGCCACCCGGTGGCTCGCCGTAGATGTCGGCGGTGTCGAAGAAGGTGATCCCGGCGTCGAACGCGGCGTCGACCACCGCCCGAGTGCCGTCGATGTCGAGCTTGCGGCCGAAGTTGTTGCAGCCGACGCCGACCACGGACACCACGAGCCCGGAATCGCCCAGCCTGCGGTAGGTCATCTCAGTCACGAGATCCACCCTATGCCGGCCACACCGGCCCGCCACCAGCGACGGCCCGCCCTACGGGAGACGGCCGGGCTCAGCCCACGTCCCAGACCGGTTCCGGCGTCTCCACCACATCTCCGTCGCCCCGGAACAGCACGAACCGGTCGAAGGAGCGGGTGAACCAGCGGTCATGGGTGACCGCGACCACCGTCCCGGCGAACGCCGCCAACCCCGCCTCCAACGCCTCGGCGGAGGCCAGGTCGAGGTTGTCGGTCGGCTCGTCGAGCAACAGCAGGGTCGCCCCGGACAACTCCAGCAGCAGCACCAGGAAACGGGCCTGCTGACCACCGGAGAGGGTGCCGAAACGTTGGTCGCCCTGGCCGGCCAGCTCGTACCGGCTCAGCGCCGCCATCGCCGCGTGCCGGTCCATTCCGGCCCGGTGCTCGTCACCCCGCCACAGCGCCTCGACCAGGGTCTTCGCCATCAACTCCGGCCGGTCGTGGGTCTGCGAGAAGTGCCCCGGCCGGACCCGGGCACCCAGCCGGACCACCCCGCCGTGGGCCACCGGAGCCAGCGCGGCGGCCCCGTCGACCGGGCCGTTGGCCGGGTCGGGGTCGGTGCCGCCCCGGGCCAGCAGGCGCAGGAAGTGCGACTTGCCGGTGCCGTTGGCCCCGAGCACCGCCACCCGGTCGCCGTACCAGAGCTCCAGGTCGAAGGGGTAGGTCAGGCCGTCCAGCTCAAGCTGCTCGCAGATCACCGCGCGCTTGCCGGTCCGCCCGCCGGCCAGCTGCATCCGGATGTCCTGGTCCTTCGGCGGTACGGGCGGCGGCCCGGCCTCCTCGAACTTGCGCAGCCGGGTCTGCGCGGCCTGGTACCGGGAGGCCAACCCGTCGTTGTACGCGGCCTTCTGCTTGTACATCAGCATCAGCTCGCGCAGCTTCTGGTGCTCCTCGTCCCAGCGGCGGCGCAGCTCGTCGAGGCGGGCGTGCCGGGCCGTCCGGGCTTCGTGCCAGCTGGCGAAGCCGCCCGGGTGCACCCAGGCGCTGCCGCCCTCGACGGCGACCACCCGGTCGGCGGTACGGGCCAGCAGTTCCCGGTCGTGCGAGACGTACAGCACCGACTTGCCGGACTCGCGCAGCCGGTTCTCCAGCCAGCGCTTGCCGGGCACGTCGAGGAAGTTGTCCGGCTCGTCGAGCAGCAGCACCTCCTCGGTGCCCCGCAGCAGCAACTCCAGGGCGAAGCGCTTCTGCTGCCCCCCGGACAGGGTCCGCACCGGACGGTTCCTCGACGCGTCCCAGGGCAGGTCGAGCACGGTGGTGGTGACGGTGTCGAAGAGCACCTCGGCGTCGTACCCGCCGGCCTCGCCCCAGGCGGCCAGCGCGTCCGCGTACGCCAGCTGGGCCTTGCCGGCGGCGGTGCTGTACTTGCCGCGCAGCTCGGCCGCCCGCATGGCCTGCTCGGTGTCGGCGAGCCGGCGGCCGGCCTCGCGCAGTGCCGTCGGGGCCAGCGACAGGGCCAGGTCGGCCAACGTCGACTCGTCGCCGATCATGCCGATGAACTGCCGCATCACGCCGAGCCCACCCGAGCGGGCGACCACGCCGGTACGCACCGGCAGGTCGCCGGCGACCATCCGGAGCAGCGTCGTCTTGCCGGCGCCGTTCGGTCCGACCAGGGCGACCTTGGCGCCCTCACCGACCCGGAACGACACGTCGGCGAAGAGTTCCCGGCCGTCCGGGAGGATGTGCCCGACGGCTGCCACGTCCACGTATCCCACGCCGGCATCCTGCCCGAGGGGCGGGGCCGGGCGACACCCGATTACCGGGTGACCCCAGTGCTACCGGGTGACCCGCAGCACCCGGTAGCCCTTCTGGCTGGCCTGCCGGGTCACCCCGAAGCCCTCGTCGAGCAGCCAACGGTGCAGCGAGTCGCCGCCGAGGTGCCGGGCCACCACCAGCCAGCCGACACCGTCCGGGGCGAGCCGGGGCAGCCAGCGGCGCAGCAGCCCGTGCAGTTCGGGCTTGCCGATGTGGATCGGCGGGTTGGACCAGATCTGGGTGAAGGTGACGTCGGCCGGCACCTCGTCCGGGGCGACCGCGCGGACCCGGTCGGCGGCGTCGACCCGGACGGCGTTCGCGGCGGTCAGCGCCCGGGCCCGTTCGTTGACGTCGACCGCCCAGACGGTGGCGGTCGGCGCGCAGTCGGCCAGCACGCAGCTGATCGGCCCGAACCCGGAGCCGATGTCGAGCAGGTGACCGTCGGTCGCGGCGGTCGGCAGGTCGGCCTTGCGCAGCAGCACGGCGGTGCCGGGGTCGAGCCGGGCGGCGGAGAAGACCCCGCTGGCGGAGGCCAGTGTGTAGTCACGCCCGGCGACGTGGAACTCGACCTCGCGGGGGTGGGCCGGGGCGCTGGGCTCCGCGGTGAAGTAATGGTCGCCGGTCACCGGGGCATTCTGCCACCGGCCCGAAGCCCGCCCGTCGCCGGCTGGCGAAGTGACTCGACGCGCCGCGTGCAGTATTTCCCGTTTTTATCCCCTAAAGAGGCGATAGAACCTACTCTGGGCGACATGGTATATCGGTACGAGTCCGCTGAGGACGCGTTTGAGGAGAACCGGCCCGGGGCGGACCTGCCGCTGTTCCAGCCCGTTCCGACCGCGCCGGCCGGACCCTCCCCGTCCCGCTTCCCGGCCCCCTCACTGCCCGGGACCAACCGGCCGGCCCCCCCGGCCGCCGACGCTGTCCCGATCCGCTCCTCCGTCCAGGTGCCACCCACGGGCGCCCACGGGCACAGCCCCACGTCCCCATCGGACGAGCCCCGGTCCCGTCGCGCGGGCGACAGCCGAGGCGGCCGGCTCTGGCAGGTCGTCGTCGGCGGGGCCGCCGTGCTGATCCTGCTCGGCCTCTGCGGGCTCGGCGGGGCCGTCCTGCTCATCGATCGCGCCTCCACCGACAACTCCTCGCAGAACGGGCAGGCAGCGCCGACGGAGCCGCCGAGCACCGCCCCGGTCGAGCAGACCGCCGACGGGCCCCTGGACTCCCGGGACACCGACCGCCAGCCGTTGACCGCCAAGGAGGTCTTCCCCGACAAGAAGCTGGTCATCGGCACCGACCGGCACGAGTACGAGGTGCTCAAGACCGAGGCCAAGGCCAGCTGTGCCGTCGCGGCCACCGGCGAGATCGCCGACCTGCTGGTCACCCTCGGCTGCAGCCAGGTGGTCCGGGCCACGCTGCGCTCGCCGGACGGCGACCATCTGGTCACCGCCGGCCTGTTCAACCTGACCGACCTGGCCACCGCGCAACGGGTCCGGGACCGGATCCGGCCGCTGCTCGACGACCGGCGGGGCCGGTTCCGGGGCATGCCCGCCGGGGACGACACCGAATCGATCGCCACCGCCGCCGCCCGCGTCGCCTGGAAGGTACGCGGCCACTACGTCGCCTACTGCCTGGTGACCCGGGACGACGGCGGCGCTGTCCCGGCCGGCGACGCCAGCGTCCGTGAGGTGATCTACGACCTGGTCGACCTGCACCTCGACAAGGGCGTGCTGGACCGTCGGGCGGGCGGCGTCGGCGTGGACCAGCCAAGCCCGAAGGCCACCGGAGGCTCGGCCACCCCGCGCGCCAAGGACCCGAAGACCGCCACCCCCTCCGCGACCCCGCGCGACCCCGACACCGACACCGACGAACCGTCCGGCGACTGACAGGCCCCGACGACAGGAGGCCCGGCCCCGGAAGATCCGGGCCGGGCCTCCTGTCGTGCTCAGGACTCCGCGGGAAGCCGCAACCGGCGGGTGAGGTCGGCGCGGCGGGCGTACTCGGCCGGGTCGTCCGGATAGCCGACGGCGACCAGGGTCAACCCGTGCGCCGGCGCGACGGTCACCTCGCTGGACCGCTCCCGCCGGGCGAGCAGGCCGGCCGGCCACCCGGCGGGGCGGCGGCCGTCCCCGGCGGTCAGCATCGCGCCCACCAGGCTGCGCACCATCGCCTGACAGAACGCGTCGGCCTGCACGGTGGCGACCAGGATGCCGTCCTGGTCCCGCCGCCAGTCCAGCCGGGTCACCTCGCGCAGCGTGGTCGCGTTCTCCTTGCGCCGGCAGTACGCGGCGAAGTCGTGCTCCCCCACCAGGCCGGCCGCCGCGGTGTTCAACGCGGCCAGGTCCAGCGGCCGGGGCCAGGCGAGGATGTCCCGCCGCCGCAGCGGCTCGGCGCCCCACGGCGCGTCGGTCACCCGGTACTCGTAACGGCGGAAGGTCGCCGAGAAGCGGGCGTCGAAGTCGGCGGACGCCTCGGTCATCGCCCGGACCCGCACGTCGCCGGGGAGCAGCCGGGCCAGCCGGCGCAGCAGCCGCCCCTGGTGCTCCCGCCACACGGCGGTGGGCAGGTCGAGGTGGCAGACCTGGCCGGTGGCGTGCACCCCGGCGTCGGTCCGGCCGGCCACGGTCAGTCCGGTGACGGTACCCGCCCCGAGCACCAGGTCCAGCGTCTCGACCAACGCCCCGGCCACCGTGCGCCGGGTCGGCTGGACGGCCCAGCCGGAGAAGTCGGTGCCGTCGTACGAGACGTCCAGCCGTAGCCGGGTCCGCTCGTCCACCTCGTACCTCCCGTTCACGGCGTCGGGCCCGGCACCCCAGGAAGGGATGCCGGGCCCGACGATGCTGCCGGTGCTCAGGCCTTGTTCTCGGTGGCCTCGTCGCTGTCCTCGCGGGCGGCGGCGGTGTCACCCGACGCCGAGACCGGTGCCTCGGAGTCCTGGTCGGCCGGGGCCGCCGGGGTCTCCTCGGCCGGGGCGAGGGCCTCGACCTTGTCCTGCTGGGCGGTCTTGCGGGCGGCGGTCTTCTTGTTCGCCTTGGGCTCGGCGACCTGAAGCTCCTCGACCAGCTCGATGATCGCCATCGGAGCGGCGTCACCCTTGCGCGGACCGGTCTTCACGATCCGGGTGTAGCCACCGTTGCGGTTGGCGTACCGGGGCGCGATCTGGTCGAACAGGGAGTAGACCACGTCCTTGTCCTTGACGACGCCCAGCACCCGACGCCGCGAGGCGAGGTCGCCACGCTTGGCCTTGGTGATGAGCTGCTCGGCCAGCGGACGCAGCCGCCGGGCCTTCGTCTCGGTGGTCTGGATCTTGCCGTGCTGGAACAGCGCGGTGGCCAGGTTGGCCAGCATCAGCCGCTCGTGCGCGGGGCTGCCGCCGAGGCGGGGGCCCTTGGTGGGCGTGGGCATGCTTGGTGCTCCTCAGGTGTGGCGGCAGCGCGGACTAGAGCTGCTCGGTCTCGCGATAGTCGTCGGTGTCGTAGTCGGCCTCGCCGAAGGCGTCCACGACGTGTGCCGGGTCGAAGTTCGGGGCCGAGTCCTTCAGCCCCAGACCCATCCCGGCGAGCTTCATCTTGACCTCGTCGATCGACTTCTGACCGAAGTTCCGGATGTCGAGGAGGTCGGCCTCGGTACGCCCGATCAGCTCACCAACGGAGTTGATGCCCTCGCGCTTGAGGCAGTTGTAGGAGCGGACGGTCAGGTCCAGCTCCTCGATCGGCAGGGCCAGGTCCGCCGCCAGCTGGGCGTCCTGCGGGGACGGCCCGATGTCGATGCCCTCGGCGGTCTCGTCGAGCTCCCGGGCCAGCCCGAAGAGCTCCACCAGCGTCGAACCGGCGGAGGCCAGCGCGGTACGCGGGCCCATCGACGGCTTGGTCTCGACGTCGATGATCAGCCGGTCGAAGTCGGTCCGCTGCTCGACACGGGTCGCCTCGACGCGGTACGTCACCTTCAGCACCGGCGAGTAGATCGAGTCGACCGGGATCCGGCCGATCTCGGCACCGGACTGCTTGTTCTGCGCCGCCGTCACGTAGCCGCGACCCCGCTCGACGGTCAGCTCCATGTCGAGCCGGCCCTTGCCGTTGAGGGTGGCGAGCTTGAGGTCGGGGTTGTGCACCGAGACACCGGCCGGGGGCTGGATGTCTCCCGCGGTGACGTCGCCCGGCCCCTGCTTGCGCAGGTACATGCTGACCGGCTCGTCGTGCTCGGAGCTGACGCAGAGCTCCTTGATGTTCATGACGAGCTCGACCACGTCCTCCTTGACCCCGGGGATCGTGGTGAACTCGTGCAGCACACCGTCGATCTTGATCGAGGTGACCGCGGCACCCGGGATGGACGACAGCAGCGTACGCCGCAGCGAGTTGCCCAGGGTGTAGCCGAAGCCGGGCTCCAGCGGCTCGATGGTGAACCGGGAGCGGGTCTCGTTGATCGACTCTTCGGAGAGAGACGGTCGCTGGCTGATGAGCATTTCTTCTCTTCTCTTCCGGGACGCCCGCTATATGACGCCCACGACACAAACTGTTCCGGTGGCCCGCCCCCGGGGGGACGGGCCACCGCAGGAGCCCTTACTTGGAGTAGAGCTCGACGATCAGCTGCTCCTGGACCTGGGTGTCGATCACCTGGCGGGCCGGGAGCGAGTGCACCAGAACCTTCATCTGGCTCGGGATCGCCTCCAGCCACGCCGGAACCGTCTTCGAGCCGGCCTGAGCCTGCGCCACGATGAACGGGGTGAGCTCCTTGCTCTTGCCCCGGACCTCGATGATGTCGTGCTCCTTGACGCGGTACGACGGGATGTCGACCTTCTTGCCGTTCACGGTGAAGTGACCGTGCTTGACAAGCTGGCGGGCCATGTCGCGCGAGTGCGCGTAGCCGGCCCGGTAGACGACGTTGTCGAGCCGCGACTCGAGGATCTGCAGGAGGACCTCACCGGTCTTGGCCTGCTTGGCCACGGCCTCCTCGTAGTAACCGCGGAACTGCTTCTCCAGCACGCCGTAGACCCGGCGGGCCTTCTGCTTCTCGCGGAGCTGGAGCAGGTACTCCGTCTCCTTCGTGCGACCGCGGCCGTGCTGCCCGGGCGGGAACGGCCGGGACTCGAACGGGCACTTCGGGCCATCGCACTTGCTGCCCTTGAGGAACAGCTTCATCTTCTCCCGCCGGCAACGGCGGCAGTCAGCACCGGTGTAACGAGCCATCTCTCTCTAACCTCTCAGACCCGGCGACGCTTCGGCGGACGGCACCCGTTGTGCGGCTGCGGGGTGACGTCGGCGATCTGGCCGACCTCCAGCCCGACGGCCTGCAGCGAGCGGATGGCGGTTTCCCGGCCGGAGCCGGGGCCCTTGACGAACACGTCGACCTTGCGCATGCCGTGCTCCATCGCCCGACGCGCGGCGGCCTCGGCGGCCAGCTGCGCGGCGAACGGGGTCGACTTACGGGAGCCCTTGAAGCCCACCTGGCCTGCGGAGGCCCAGGAGATGACCGCACCGGTCGGGTCCGTGATGGACACGATGGTGTTGTTGAACGTGCTCTTGATGTGCGCCTGCCCGTGGGCGACGTTCTTGCGTTCCTTGCGCCGGACCTTCTTGACAGCGGCTCCGGCACGAGCCTTCGGTGGCATAAGTCTGTGCGCTCCTGAATGGGTTTTGGCTTGTCGCCCCGTTGATTACGTAGACACCGGTTCCGGTTGGAGTCCGGCCTACCTCGACGGAGAACGACCAGAATTCCGGTTGAAGAATTACTTCTTGCCGGGCTTCTTCTTGCCGGCGACGGTCCGCTTCGGGCCCTTGCGGGTCCGCGCGTTGGTCCGGGTCCGCTGGCCACGCACGGGCAGGCCCCGGCGGTGCCGGATGCCGGCGTAGCAGCCGATCTCGACCTTGCGGCGGATGTCAGCGGCGACCTCGCGGCGCAGGTCGCCTTCAACCTTGTAGTTCGACTCGATGTGGTCGCGGAGCTGGACCAGCTCCTCGTCCGTGAGGTCCCGAGCGCGCTTGTCCGGCGAGATGCCGGTGGCGGCGAGCGTCTCCTGGGCACGGGTGCGACCGACCCCGAAGATGTAGGTGAGCGCGATCTCCATCCGCTTCTCGCGGGGGAGATCCACGCCGACTAGACGTGCCATGTGCGGGCGTACTCCTCGTGATGTGTTGCGGAGGTGTGGACCCGTCCCATCCCGCTACCGACCTGTCCCGTCCTTCCGACGCGGTGTGCGCCGGCGACCGGGAACGGCCGCTGCCCGAGCGGGCCCCGGCCTCCGACCGGGGGTTGGCCACGAAGGTACGCATGCGTACGTTCCGCGGCTGGGACGAGCTGGTGACGTGTTGTCGTCGGATCTGCGCGACCCGGGCCGGTCCGTCGCCCTCCGTTCGTCACGGAAGACGGGATCGGATCAGCCCTGGCGCTGCTTGTGGCGCGGGTCGGTGCAGATCACCATGACCCGGCCGTGCCGGCGGATAACCCGGCACTTGTTGCAGATCCTCTTGACGCTCGGCTTGACCTTCACGGTTGCCTTACTTCCCATCTGGCCCGGCGACGCGTTGACCGCGACTCCGGACGTCGAAGACGGACACGGGGACTTCCCGGCCGCCGTCAGGCTTACTTGTAGCGGTAGACGATGCGCCCGCGGGTCAGGTCGTACGGCGAGAGTTCGACGACGACCCGGTCCTCCGGCAGGATGCGGATGTAGTGCTGCCGCATCTTGCCACTGATGTGAGCCAGCACCTTGTGGCCGTTCGCAAGCTCCACCCGGAACATTGCGTTCGGCAGAGGCTCGATGACCCGACCCTCGATCTCGATGGCTCCGTCTTTTTTCGGCATGTACTCCGCTGTCCTGACGTCGGTTGCTCCGGACGGCCCACAACGTCTTACACGGGCCTTCCGATGGTCATCGGGGACCCGCGCCAGCCGCGGCTCCGGCTCCCACCGAAGCGCGGGGTGGGCATGCCGGAGTGGACGCTGTGCGCCGATCTGAAAGTGTACGCCCGCCCACGGGCGGTCGCCAAACCGGCCACCCGTGGCGTCACCCATCCGGACGAAACCGGACACCAGGTCGGTAGTTCCCGGGCCCGGCACCCGCCCGGCCCGGCTCCGCCGCTCCTGGTCCGCACCCGCCCCGCTCGACGTCAGCGATCGTGCCGGCGCTGCTCCCGGCGTTCCCGCCGGCGGACCGCACGGGCCGCCCGCCGCCGGTCCCACCGGGCAACGTCCCGCTCGGGCGTCCCGGTGGCGAACCCACCTGCGGTCCGGGCGAGCAACATGGCCCCCCAGGGGCCGAGCACCCATACCGGCCAGTAGAACAGCAGTTCCCGGCTGCCGACCGCGGAGATCGCCCAGATCACCGTGAAGAAGGCCGCCACCCGCAGCCAGGGCCCCCACACCTCGACCAGCCAGCGGGCCGGGACAGCGCCGGTCGGTCCCCCGCCCACCGGCTCCCCCGGTACCGCCTCCCGCCCGGGAGTCGCCGCGGAGTCCTGGTGGACCGGTCCCGGGGGCACCGCCGGGGCCGTGCCGGGCCCGACCGGGGCCAGGGCGGACCGCTGCGGGGACGCCGGCCCCGGCAGATCCGCCAGTACGGTGTCCAGCTCCGCGTAGGTCTTCGCCCCGTACGTCTGCTGCAGGCGCTCGTCGTACTCGTGCAGGTCGAGGCGGCCCTCCTCCAGGGCGACCCGGAGCCGCTCCGCCGTCGCTTCCCGGTCGGCGTCAGCCGCCCTCATCCCGTCCCGCCCCTCCATGCCGGCAAGCATGACACTGCGGGTCCACCGCCGCCGACCCGCACACCCCGCCAACACCTGTCAGCGGCGTCGAAGCGGCCTCGAAAGCCGACCCGCCCACGTCCGTCACCTGCGCCCCACCCGCCCCACCCATCCCTGCCACCGGTCCTTTGGAGCTGATGACGTCAGCGACTCACGGCCTACCGGCGCCTGAGTCGTCCACGGCACCTCACCAGCTCCACCGGATCGGGGAGCGAACCAGCGGGTGGGTCGGGTCAGATCGCTGGGGAGCCGGCCGGCTGCCGGGCGGTCACCAGCTCGCCCAGCCGGGCCCGACCGCCGTCGAAGGCGGTCAGCACCCAGACCCCGTCCGCCAGCAACGCCATCGAGTGCTCGACGTGCGCCGCCGTCGACCGGTCCCGGGTGACCACGGTCCACCCGTCGGACAGCTCGACGGTGCGCGGTGAACCCATGGTGATCATCGGCTCGATCGCCAGCGCCATGCCGGGCACCAGGCGCGGCCCCTTGCCGGGCCGGCCGTGGTTGAGCACGTGCGGATCCTGGTGCATCTCGGTGCCGATGCCGTGCCCACCGTAGCCGTCGACGATGCCGTACCGGCCGCCTCTGCGGACCGCGCTCTCGACCGCGTGCGAGATGTCGGTGAGCCGGCCCCGACCGCTGGCGGCGCCCCGCGCGGCGGCGGCGATCCCGGCCCACATGGCGTCCTCGGCCACCGAGGCCATCTTCGACAGCGCCGGGTCGACCTCGCCCACCCCGACGGTGACCGCCGCGTCGCCGTGCCAGCCGTCCAGCACCGCGCCACAGTCGATCGAGATGAGGTCGCCCTCCCGGAGCACCTGGCTCGCGGCCGGGATCGCGTGCACCACCTGCTCGTTGACCGACGAGCAGATCGAGGCGGGGAAGCCGTGGTAGCCCTTGAACGACGGAATCGCCCCGGCCTCCCGGATGGTCGCCTCGGCGATCGCGTCGAGGTCGGCCGTACTCACCCCGGGGGCGACCGCCGCGCTCATCCGTTGCAGGGCCTCGGCGACCACCAGGCCGGCGGCCCGCATCTTCTCGATCTGGTCAGGGGTCTTCAGCTGGATGTCCAGCTGGGCACGGCGCATGGAGCGGTCACCTTTCGTTGCCGGTACACAGCGAAACAGCGGGGCACGTCGGGTACCCCGCTGTTCGCACTCTATCCGCCGGGCTCCGGCGGGAGGTCAGCCGCCGTACGAGCGCAGCGCGTCGATCGCGCGGACCGTAACGTCCTCCACCGGGCCGGTGGCGTCGATCCCGACCAGCTTGTTCTGGGCACCGTAGTAGTCGACAAGCGGCGCGGTCTTCTCGGCGTACTCGCGCAGCCGGGCCGCGATGGTCTCCGGCTTGTCGTCGTCGCGCTGGAACAGGTCGGCACCGCACCGGTCGCAGACACCCTCGCGGGTGGTCGCGTCGAACTCGACGTGCCAGATCTTTCCGCAGCCCCGGCAGGTACGCCGGCCGGAGAGCCGCCGGATCACCTCGTCGTCGTCGACCACCAGCTCCAGCACCAGATCCAGCGCGGTGCCCAGGTCGGCGAGGAGCTTGTCCAGCGCGGCGGCCTGCGGCGTGGTACGCGGGAAGCCGTCGAGCAGGAAGCCCTCGGAGGCGTCCGGCTCGGCGAGCCGGTCCCGGACCATGTTGATGGTCACCTCGTCCGGGACCAGCTTGCCCGCGTCCATGTACCGCTTCGCCTCGACTCCCAGGGGCGTCCCCTGCGAGACGTTGGCCCGGAAGATGTCACCGGTCGAGATCTTCGGCACCGAGAGGTGTGCGGCGATGAACTCCGCCTGTGTGCCCTTGCCCGCGCCCGGCGGGCCAACCAGAACGAGTCGCATCTACCGCAGGAACCCTTCGTAGTTCCGCTGCATGAGTTGGCTCTCGATCTGCTTCACGGTCTCCAGACCGACGCCGACCATGATGAGCACAGCGGTGCCGCCGAACGGGAAGTTCTGGAACTGCTGGCTGTTCAGCCAGATGAAGAAGAAGTTCGGCAGGACGGCCACGATGCCCAGGTAGAGCGCGCCCGGCAGAGTGATCCGGCTGAGGATGAAGTCGAGGTAGTCGGCGGTCGGCTTGCCGGGGCGGATGCCCGGCACGAAGCCGCCGTACTTCTTCATGTTGTCCGCGACCTCGGTCGGGTTGAACGTGATCGACACGTAGAAGTACGTGAAGAAGATGATCAGCAGGAAGTAGATCACGATGTGCAGCGGCGCGTCGGCCTGCACGATGTTGTTCTGGATCCAGGCCTGGGTCTTGCCCGGGTCGGTCTGGTCGAAGAACTGGAGCGCCAGCTGCGGCAGGTAGAGCAGCGACGAGGCGAAGATGACCGGGATGACACCGGCCTGGTTCACCTTCAGCGGGATGTAGGTGGAGGTGCCGCCGTACATCCGCCGGCCGATCATCCGCTTGGCGTACTGCACCGGGATCCGGCGCTGTGCCTGCTCGATGAAGCAGACCGCGGTGATGACCAGCAGGACCAGCACGAGCACCAGGGCGAACTTGCCCCAGCCCTCGTTGGTCTTGATCTTCCAGCCCTCGCTGGGGAGCCGGGCCGCGATCGAGGTGAAGATCAGGACGGACATGCCGTTGCCGACGCCGCGGTCGGTGATCAGCTCGCCGAGCCACATCACCATGCCGGTACCGGCGGTCATCGTCATGACCAGGATGCCGAGCGTCAGCCAGTCCGGGATGCCGGTGCCCTTGGGCACGATCGGGAACTGGTCGCAGCGGTTCTGGAAGAGCTGGCCGGAACGGGCCAGCGCCACGAACGCCGACGACTGGAGGATGCCCAGACCGAGGGTCAGGTAGCGGGTGTACTGGGTGATCTTCGCCTGGCCGGCCTGGCCCTCCTTGCGGAGCTGCTCCAGCCGGGGGATGACCACCGTCAGCAGCTGCAGGATGATCGACGCGGTGATGTAGGGCATGATGCCCAGCGCGAAGACCGAGAGCTGCAACAGCGCGCCGCCGGAGAACAGGTCGAGCAGGTTGAGCACGCCCGTGTTCTGCCCCTGCAGACTGTCGAGACACTTCTGCACGTTGCCGTACGAGACGCCGGGGCTGGGCAGAGTGGCGCCGAGCCGGTAGACCGCGATGATGCTTACTGTGAACAGCAGCTTCTTGCGCAGGTCAGGCGTACGGAACGCACTGAGAAAGGCGGACAGCAACTTCTTCCTCCTGCGCGCGGGCCGCCCGGTGGTGGTCCCTGGCGGGTCGGGGTGGGTGCCGGGCGAGTGCCCGATATCCATGGCTGGGAAGGGACTCTAACAGCCCAATCCCGCTCCGGGCAGGTGTGCCCGGCTACATAAACCAAATCCGATGTTACCCGGCGCACACTCTCCGGGTAGACCACGACGCCCGCCCAGTCACTGAGAACTGAGCGGGCGCCATGGATTGCCTGACCTACAGCTCGGTGACGGAGCCACCGGCGGCGGTGATCTTCTCCTTGGCCGACGCGCTGAACGCCTGCGCCGACACCTGGAGGGTCACCCCGCCGAGGTCGCCGGTGCCGAGGATCTTGACCGGGTGGCCCTTGCGGACCGCGCCGGCCTCGACCAGCTCCAGCGGGCCGACCTGGCCGCCGTTGGGGAACAGTTCCGCGAGCCGGTCCAGGTTGACCACCTGGAAGACGACCTTGAACTTGTTCTTGAAGCCCTTCATCTTCGGCAGGCGCATGTGGATGGGCATCTGCCCACCCTCGAACGCCGCCGAGATGTTCTTGCGGGCCTTCGAGCCCTTGGTACCGCGACCGGCGGTCTTGCCCTTGGAGCCCTCACCGCGACCCACCCGGGTCTTCGCGGTCTTGGCGCCCGGGGCGGGACGCAGGTGGTGAACCTTGATCGTCATTACTCGACCTCCTCGACCTTCACGAGGTGGCTGACCGTGAAGATCATGCCCCGAATCTCGGGACGGTCCTCCTTGACCACCACGTCATTGATCCGCTTCAGGCCGAGCGAACGCAGCGAGTGCCGCTGGTTCTGCTTCTTCCCGATCCCGGACCGGATCTGGGTGACCTTCAGGCGTGCCATCAGGATGCCACCCCCGCCCGCGACGCCAGCATGGCGGCCGGCGCGACGTCCTCAACCGGCAGGCCACGACGGGCCGCGACGGCCTCCGGGGACTCGAGCCCCTTCAGCGCCGCCACCGTGGCGTGCACGATGTTGATCGGGTTGGACGAGCCGAGGCTCTTGGAGAGCACGTCGTGGATGCCCGCGCACTCCAGCACGGCACGCACCGGGCCACCGGCGATGACGCCCGTACCGGCGGACGCCGGCTTGAGCAGCACGACGCCGGCGGCGGCCTCACCCTGGATCGGGTGCGGGATCGACTGACCGATCCGCGGCACCTTGAAGAAGTGCTTCTTGGCCTCCTCGACACCCTTGGCGATCGCCGCAGGCACCTCCTTGGCCTTTCCGTAGCCCACGCCGACCGTGCCGTCGCCGTCGCCCACGATCACCAGGGCGGTGAAGCTGAAGCGACGACCACCCTTCACGACCTTGGCGACGCGGTTGATCGCGACGACCCGCTCGAGGTGCGGGGTCTTCTCGACGGGCGCGTTTCCGCGGCCGCCCTCACGGCGGTTGTCGCGGCGACCACCCTCGTTGCCACCGGACCCGCCGCCACGGCGCTGTTGACCTGGCATCAGCAGCCTTCCTTATCTCTCGTGACGGGGTTTCTAGAACTCGAGCCCGGCTTCGCGGGCGGCGTCGGCAAGCGCGGCGACCCGCCCCGCGTACCGGCTGCCACCGCGGTCGAAGACGACCTTGGACACACCGGCGGCCTTGGCCCGCTCGGCGAGCAGGCTACCGACCTTGCCGGCCAGGGCGCTCTTGTCGCCCTCCGCACCGCGCAGCGACGCGTCCAGGGTCGAGGCCGACGCCAGGGTGTGACCCTTGGTGTCGTCGACGACCTGGGCGACGATGTGCCGCAGCGACCGGGTGACCACGAGGCGGGGACGCTCGGCGGTGCCGCTGACGTTCTTGCGGACCCGGAAGTGTCGACGCGCACGGCCGACGGCGCGCTTGGCGGCGACGCCGCGGCGGCGCTTGAGCAACGTGGCGCTCACTTCTTACCTGCCTTTCCGGCCTTGCGGCGGATGACCTCGCCCTGGTACTTGACGCCCTTGCCCTTGTAGGGCTCCGGCGGGCGGATCTTCCGGATGTTGGCGGCGACCTCACCGACCTGCTGCTTGTCGATGCCGGCCACGTGGAACAGGGTCGGCCGCTCCACCGTGAAGGTGATGCCGTCCGGCGCGGGGACCAGCACCGGGTGCGAGAACCCGAGCGCGAACTCGAGATCCTTGCCCTTGGCCGTGACCCGGTAACCGGTGCCGGCGATCTCCAGGCTCTTGCGGTAGCCCTCGGTCACCCCGACGATCATGTTGGCGACCAGGGTACGGCTCAGGCCGTGCAGCTCCTTGGCCTTGCGCTCGTCGTTCGGCCGGTTGACGTGCAGCTGGCCGTCCTCGCCCCGCTCTGCCCTGATCGGCTCGGCGAGCGTGTGCGACAGCTCGCCCTTCGGGCCCTTGACCTTGACGGTCTGACCCTCGATCGTGATGTCGACGCCGGAAGGCACCGGGATCGACTTACGTCCAATACGCGACATTTCTACCTGTCTCCCGTTACCAGACGAAGGCGAGGACTTCCCCGCCAACGCTCCGCTTGCGGGCCTGCCGGTCGGTGAGCAGCCCCTGGGACGTCGAAATGATCGCCACGCCCAGCCCGCCGAGCACCCGCGGGAGCCCGTCCGACTTGGCGTACACCCGGAGACCGGGCTTGGACACGCGCTTGATGCCGGCCAGGCTCCGCTCCCGGTTCTGGCCGTACTTCAACTCGACGACCAGTCGCTTGCCGACGGCGCCCTCCTCGGGCTCCTCGACCAACCAGGTGGCGATGTAACCCTCGGCCTTGAGGACCTCGGCGATGTTCGCCTTGATCTTCGAGTAGGGCATCGTCACCCGGTCGTGGTACGCCTGGTTGGCGTTACGCAGACGCGTGAGCATGTCTGCGATCGGGTCGGTCATCGTCATGAATTCGTCAACCTTTCTCGCCGGGGTTCCCCGGGCACGGCCCGGGGCCTACGGCGAAGAGACAGTTCAGCTGACACGCCGAAGCGCGCCGGGCTATTACCAGGAAGCCTTGGACACGCCGGGCAGCTCACCGCGGTGGGCCATCTCCCGGATGCACACCCGGCAGAGACCGAACTTGCGGTAGACCGCCTTCGGACGCCCGCACCGCTGGCAGCGGGTGTACGCGCGAACCGAGAACTTCGGCTTCGCAGCCGCCTTGATGATCAGCGCCTTCTTGGCCATCTCAGTTCTCCTTGAACGGGAAGCCCAGGAGCTTGAGCAGCGCCCGGCCCTCGTCGTCGGTCGTGGCGGTCGTGACCACCGTGATGTCCATGCCCCGCTGGCGATCGATCCGGTCCTGGTCGATCTCGTGGAACACCGACTGCTCGGTCAGGCCGAACGTGTAGTTGCCGTGCCCGTCCAGCTTGCGCCCGTCCAGGCCGCGGAAGTCACGGATACGCGGCAGCGCGATCGACAGCAGCCGGTCCAGGAACTCCCACATCCGGTCGCCGCGCAGGGTCACCTTCGCGCCGATCGGCATGCCCTCACGCAGCTTGAACTGCGCGATCGACTTGGTGGCCCGCCGCACCTGCGGCTTCTGGCCGGTGATCGTGGCCAGGTCGCGGACGGCGCCGTCGATCAGCTTGGCGTCGCGAGCGGCCTCGCCGACACCCATGTTGACGACGATCTTGACCAGCCGCGGCACCTGCATGGGGTTGCCGAAGCTGTGCTGCTCCTGCAGCTTGGCCACGATCTCGTTGCGGTACCGCTCCTTGAGGCGCGGCAGGGTCTTGGTTTCGGTAGCCGTGGTCATCACAGGTCCTTACCGGTGCTACGCGCGATGCGGACCTTCTGGCCGTTGTCGTCGAACCGGTAACCGACCCGGGTCGGGTTCCCGTCGGAGTCCAGGACCTGCACGTTCGAGACGTGGATCGGGGCCTCCTGGGTGACGATGCCACCGGTCTTGGCGCCACGCTGGGTGGTGCTGATACGGGTGTGCTTCTTGACCCGGTTCACGCCTTCGACGAGGACCTTGTCCTGCCGCGGGTAGGACGCGATGACCTTACCCTTGGCACCCTTGTCCTTGCCGGCGATGACGATGACCGTGTCGCCCTTCTTGACCTTCACGGTCACAACACCTCCGGCGCGAGGGAAATGATCTTCATGAACCGCTTGTCCCGCAGCTCCCGACCCACCGGGCCGAAGATACGGGTGCCGCGCGGGTCCCCGCCGTCCTTGATGATGACGGCGGCGTTCTCGTCGAAGCGGATGTACGAACCGTCCGGCCGCCGCCGCTCCTTGGCGGTGCGAACGACGACCGCCTTGACGACGTCGCCCTTCTTGACACCGGCACCCGGGATCGCGTCCTTGACGGTGGCCACGATGACGTCGCCGATGCTCGCGTAGCGCCGACCGGAGCCACCGAGAACCCGGATGCACAGGATCTCCCGGGCACCCGTGTTGTCGGCGACGCGCAGTCGCGACTCCTGCTGAATCACGTCTATCTCCTATGTCTGCCGGTTCTCCGGCCGTCCTCGCGGACGGCCGGAGCCTGGCGGAACCTGCGCCCGACCGAAACCGGCCGAGCTCGAGCCTTCGCTACTTGGCCTTCTCGAGGATCTCCACGATCCGCCACCGCTTGGTGGCGGACAGCGGTCGGGTCTCCATGATCGAGACCCGGTCACCGATGCCGGCGGCGTTCTGCTCGTCGTGGACCTTCAGCTTGCGGGTACGACGCATGATCTTGCCGTACAACGCGTGCTTGACCCGGTCCTCGACCTCGACCACGATGGTCTTGTCCATCTTGTCGCTGACCACCAGGCCCTCACGAACCTTACGGCGGGCCCGCACGGTGGCGGTGGTGTTCTCGGTCTCGCTCATGATGCAGTCACCTCAGTCGGCGCGGCCGAGAGACCCAGCTCGCGCTCACGCATGATCGTGTAGATCCGGGCGATCTCCCGACGGATGACCTGCAACCGCCGGTTGTTGTCCAGCTGACCGGTCGCGGCCTGCACGCGGAGGTTGAACAGCTCCGCCTTGGCCTCGCGCAGCTTCGTGACCAGCTCCTCCTCGGAGAGTTCACGCAGCTCGGAAGGCTTGACGCCCGCTGCCATCAGGATTCACCCACTTCGCGCGTAACAATGCGGCACTTCATCGGGAGTTTGTGGATCGCGCGACGCATCGCCTCTCGCGCGATCTGCTCGTTGGGGAAGGACATCTCGAAGAGAACCCGCCCCGGCTTGACGTTCGCGACCCACCACTCGGGCGAACCCTTACCGGAACCCATCCGGGTCTCGGCCGGCTTCTTGGTGAGGGCCTGGTCCGGGAAGACCGTGATCCAGACCTTGCCACCACGCTTGATGTGCCGGGTCATCGCGATACGTGCCGACTCGATCTGCCGGTTGGTCACGTACGCCGGCTCGAGAGCCTGGATCCCGAACTCGCCGAACACCACCCGGTTACCGCCCTTGGACGCGCCGTGGCGGTCCGGGTGGTGCGGCTTGCGGAAGCCCTTCGGGGGCTTGCGCGGCATCAGCATCTGTCAGCCCTCCTGCTGCGTTTCTGCCGGCTGGGTGACGGCCGAGGCGACAGCGGAGCTGTCGACCGGGTCACCGCTCGGCGTCTCGGCCTGCTGCGCGATGGTGGTCGCGGCAGCCCGGCCGGCCTCGGTACCGCCGGCGGTCGTACCAGACGAACCCGACCGGCCACGACGCGGCCGCTCGGGCCGGTCGCCACGCTCACCACGACGCGGGCGGGACGGACCGGCCTCGGCCGGAGCCTCCCGGCCCGGCACGGCGTCGCCCTTGTAGATCCAGACCTTCACGCCGATCCGGCCGAAGGTGGTACGGGCCTCGAAGAAGCCGTACTCGATGTTGGCCCGCAGCGTGTGCAGCGGAACCCGGCCCTCACGGTAGAACTCCGTGCGGCTCATCTCGGCACCGCCGAGACGACCCGAGACCTGGACCCGGATGCCCTTGCAGACGGGGTTCTTCATCGCCGACTGCATGGACTTGCGCATGGCCCGACGGAAGCTGACCCGGCTCGAGAGCTGCTCGGCGACGCCCTGGGCAACCAGCTGCGCGTCCGACTCGGGGTTCTTCACCTCGATGATGTTCAGCTGCACCTGCTTGCCGGTGAGCTTCTCCAGCTCGCCGCGGATCCGGTCGGCCTCCGCACCCTTACGGCCGATGACGATGCCCGGCCGGGCGGTGTGGATGTCGACGCGGACCCGGTCCCGGGTGCGCTCGATGTCGACCTTGGAAATGCCGGCACGCTCGAGGCCCTTGGACATCATTCGGCGGATCTTGACATCCTCGCCGATGTAGTCCTTGTAGAGCTTGTCCGCGAACCAGCGGGACTTCCAGTCGGTCGAGATGCCGAGCCGGAATCCAGTGGGGTGAACCTTCTGACCCATTACTCGGCGCCCTCCGTCTTGCTCTCCGTCTCAGCGGCCTCGGCCTGCTGCGCCGGTGCGGCCTTCTTCGCCGCGACCTTCTTCGGCGCGGCCGGCGCGACCGCCTCGACCGCCACGGTGATGTGGCAGGTGCGCTTGCGGATCCGGTACGCCCGGCCCTGCGCCCGCGGCCGGAACCGCTTCATGGTCGGGCCCTCGTCGACGAACGCCTCGCTGACGAGCAGCGCATCGGGGTCCAGCCGCTCGTTGTTCTCCGCGTTGGCGATCGCGCTCGCGAGCACCTTGTACACCTGCTCGCTCGCCGCCTGTGGCGCGAACTGCAGCACCGTGAGCGCCTCCTTCGCGGGCAGGCCGCGGACGAGGTTGACCACCCGGCGCGCCTTCATCGGCGAGATGCGCACGTGTCGCGCAACCGCCCGCGCGCCCGGAAGCACCGGAGCGTCGCCCTTTCCTGGCATCGCTGTAACCCCTTGTTCCTCTATCCGTATGCCCGCGGCTCAGCGCCGGCGGCTCTTCCGGTCGTCCTTCTCGTGACCCTTGAACGTGCGGGTCAGCGCGAACTCGCCGAGCTTGTGCCCGACCATGGCCTCGGTCACGAACACCGGGACGTGCTTGCGTCCGTCGTGCACGGCGATCGTGTGCCCGAGCATCTCGGGGATGATCGTCGAGCGCCGCGACCAGGTCTTGATGACGTTCTTCGAGCCCTTGTCGTTCTGCGTCTCCACCTTCTTGAGCAGGTGGTCGTCGATGAACGGGCCCTTCTTCAGGCTGCGAGGCATGCTCTATCTCCCTCAGCCGCGCTTACGCGTGGCGTAGCGGCGGCGGACGATCAGCCGGTCGCTCGGCTGGCCCTTACGACGGGTGCGGCCCTCGGGCTTACCCTGCGGGTTCACCGGGTGGCGACCACCGGAGGTCTTACCCTCACCACCACCGTGCGGGTGGTCGACCGGGTTCATCGCGACACCACGGACGGTCGGGCGCTTGCCCTTCCACCGCATCCGGCCGGCCTTGCCCCAGTTGATGTTCGACTGGTCGGCGTTGCCGATCTCGCCGATGCTGGCGCGGCAGCGGACGTCGACCCGCCGGATCTCACCGGACGGCATCCGGAGGGTCGCGTAGACGCCCTCCCGGCCGAGCAGCTGGATGCCGACGCCGGCCGAACGGGCCAGCTTGGCGCCGCCGCCGGGACGCAGCTCCACGTTGTGGATGGTGGTACCGACCGGGATGTTGCGCAACGGCAGGTTGTTGCCCGGCTTGATGTCGGCGCCCGGCCCGGACTCGACGCGGTCACCCTGCTTCATGTCCTTCGGCGCGAGGATGTACCGCTTCTCGCCGTCGGCGTAGTGCAGCAGCGCGATACGCGCGGTGCGGTTCGGGTCGTACTCGATGTGCGCGACCTTCGCCGGCACGCCGTCCTTGTCGACCCGCTTGAAGTCGATCAGGCGGTACTGCCGCTTGTGGCCGCCACCGTGGTGCCGGGTGGTGATCCGGCCGTGGGCGTTGCGTCCGCCCTTCTTCGGCAGCGGAGCCAGCAGCGACTTCTCCGGCGTGGACCGGGTGATCTCGGCGAAGTCGGCGACGCTGGAGCCGCGTCGGCCCGGCGTCGTCGGCTTGTACTTACGGATAGCCATTGTCTACACCCCTCAGCTGACCGGGCCGCCGAAGGCCTCGATACGGTCACCGTCAGCCAGCTTCACGATCGCCCGCTTGGTCGCCTTGCGCTGACCGAAGCCGGTCTTGGTGCGCTTGCGCTTGCCCTGGCGGTTGAGCGTGTTGACCGTCAGGACGCGGACGTTGAAGATCTGCTGGATAGCGATCTTGATCTCGGTCTTGTTCGCGTCCGGGTGCACCAGGAAGGTGTACCAGTTTCGGTTCAGCTCGCTGTAGCTCTTCTCCGAGACGACCGGCGCGACGATAATGTCCCGCGGGTCGGCGATCGTGCTCACTTGCCACCCTCCTCGGTGGTCTCGGCGGGCTCGGCCGCAGGGCCGACCTCCGTCGGCAGCCCCAGGAACTCGTCCAGGGCTTCCTTGGTGAAGACCACGTCGTCGGCCACCAGCACGTCGTACGTGTTGAGTTGGCCGGACTCGATCAGGTGCACCCGCGGCTCGTTGCGCAGCGACACCCAGTTCAGCTCGTCGGTGCCGCTCAGCACGACCAGGACCCGGCGGGCCTCGGTGAGCTTGGCCAGCGTGGCCAGGGCCGCCTTGGTCGACGGCTTCTCGCCCGAGACGAACGCCTCGACGACGTGCACCTGGCCGGCGCGGGCCCGGTCGGAGAGGGCGCCACGCAGGGCGGCGGCCTTCATCTTCTTCGGGGTCCGCTGGCTGTAGTCGCGCGGCACCGGGCCGTGCACCACGCCACCGCCGGCGAACTGCGGCGCGCGGATCGAGCCCTGCCGGGCCCGACCGGTGCCCTTCTGCTTGTACGGCTTCTTGCCGCCGCCGGCGACCTCGCCGCGGGTCTTGACCTTGTGGGTGCCCTGCCGGGCCGCCGCGAGCTGAGCCACCACGACCTGGTGCATCAGCGCGATGTTGGCCTGGACGTCGAAGATGTCGGCCGGCAGCTCGACGGAGCCGCTCGTGGCGCCTTCGACGTTGCGGACGTCAACGGTGGTCACTTGGCCACACCGCCCTTCTTCGCCTTCGTCTTGGCCGCGGTGCGGACCAGGACCAGCGCGCCCTTGGGGCCGGGGATGGCACCACGGACGAGCAGGAGGTTGTTCTCGGTGTCGACCGCCTGGACGGTCAGGTTCTGGACGGTGTAGCGCACGCCACCCATCCGACCCGCCATCCGGGTGCCCTTGAAGACGCGACCCGGGGTCGCGCACGCGCCGATGGAGCCCGGCGAGCGGTGCTTGCGCTCGACACCGTGGCTGGCGCGCAGACCGTGGAAGCCGTGCCGCTTCATCGGGCCGGCGTAGCCCTTGCCCTTGGTCTTGCCGGTGACGTCGATGGTCACGCCGGCCGGGAACTCCTCGACCGTGACCTCCTGGCCCAGCGAGTAGTCCGCCGCGTTCGCGGTGCGCAGCTCGACGATGTGCCGGCGCGGCGCCACGTCCGCCTTGGCGTAGTGCCCGCTGAGCGGCTTCTTGGCCTTGCGCGGGTCGATCGTGCCGTAGGCGAGCTGGACTGCGGAGTAACCGTCCTTCTCGGCGCTACGAACCTGGCTGACGACGCACGGGCCGGCCTGAACCACGGTCACGGGCACAACCTTGTTGTTGTCCCAGACCTGGGTCATACCGAGCTTGGCGCCCAGGATCCCCTTGACTTGCCTGTCCATTTGTCCGGTCCCTACAGCTTGATCTCGATGTCGACGCCAGCCGGCAGGTCGAGGCGCATGAGCGAGTCGACCGTCTTCGGGGTCGGGTCGATGATGTCGATCAGCCGCTTGTGCGTGCGCATCTCGAAGTGCTCGCGCGAGTCCTTGTACTTGTGCGGCGAGCGGATGACGCAGAAACGGTTGATCTCCGTGGGCAGCGGCACCGGGCCCGCGACCTGCGCCCCGGTGCGCGTCACCGTCTCGACGATCTTCCGCGCCGAGGAGTCGACGACCTCGTGGTCATAGGCCTTGAGCCGGATGCGGATCTTCTGTCCCGCCATGGTGGCTTCTGTTCCTTCTCTCGATGCCGCTGTGTTGCGGGCGCCTGTACCGGCTGGTACAGGCCCACTTCGCCGACCCCCGCGGTCGGGCGTGTCGCGCCCTCGGACCAGGCTCCGCCCCGGGACTCCGGAGCGACTCTCTGACCACGCGGTGGGTCAAGGCGCCGATCGCATCACAGCGATCTGGACGCCGTGCGAGGGTGGTTGACCGCCAGGGGCGATCAACCACCCTACGCGCGACTGTTGGCCATCCCGGAGGTCCAACTTTCGCCGGACACGGGCGACTAACCGTCGTTACGCAACCTGACTAGTATGCCGCACGACCGGCGGCAACGCTAATCGGGGTTACCTAGCTCACTTGATGATCTTGGTGACGCGACCAGCGCCGACCGTACGACCACCCTCGCGGATCGCGAACTTGAGGTTGTCCTCCATCGCGATGGGCTGGATGAGCTTCACGGCCATCGTGGTGTTGTCGCCCGGCATGACCATCTCGGTGCCCTCGGGGAGGGTGACGACACCGGTGACGTCCGTGGTCCGGAAGTAGAACTGCGGACGGTAGTTCTGGAAGAACGGGGTGTGCCGGCCGCCCTCCTCCTTGGAGAGGATGTAGACCGTCGCCTCGAACTCCGTGTGCGGGGTGCTGGTGCCCGGCTTGACGACCACCATGCCGCGCTCGACGTCCTCGCGCTTGATGCCACGCAGCAGCAGACCGACGTTCTCGCCCGCGCGGGCCTCGTCGAGCAGCTTGCGGAACATCTCGATGCCGGTGCAGACCGTCTTCTGCGACTTCTCGCGGATGCCGACGATCTCCACCTCCTCGTTCGGCTTGAGGATGCCGCGCTCGGCGCGACCGGTGACGACCGTGCCACGACCGGTGATCGTGAAGACGTCCTCGATCGGCATCAGGAACGGCTTCTCGGTCTCGCGCTCGGGCTGCGGGATCGCGGTGTCGACCGCGTTCATCAGCTCCAGCAGGCGACCGGTCCACTCGGGGTCACCCTCGAGGGCCCGCAGCGCCGAGACCCGCACGACCGGCAGGTCGTCACCCGGGTACTCCTGCGCCGACAGCAGCTCGCGAACCTCGAGCTCGACGAGCTCCAGGAGCTCCTCGTCGTCGACCATGTCGCTCTTGTTGAGCGCCACGACGATGTACGGCACGCCGACCTGACGGGCCAGCAGCACGTGCTCGCGGGTCTGCGGCATCGGGCCGTCGGTCGCCGCGACCACCAGGATCGCGCCGTCCATCTGGGCGGCACCGGTGATCATGTTCTTGATGTAGTCGGCGTGCCCGGGGCAGTCGACGTGCGCGTAGTGCCGCGCCTCGGTCTGGTACTCGACGTGTGCGATCGAGATCGTGATGCCGCGGGCCTTCTCCTCCGGCGCCTTGTCGATCTCGTCGAACGGCGTGTACGGGTTGAGGTCCGGGTACTGGTCGTGCAGGACCTTCGTGATGGCCGCCGTCAGCGTCGTCTTACCGTGGTCGATGTGACCAATGGTGCCGATGTTGACGTGCGGCTTAGTCCGCTCGAACTTAGCCTTCGCCACTGGTGTCCTCCTGTGGACTTCTTGGTTCGTTCGCCCCGGCGCGCCGGACGGCGCTTAGGACTCTGTCGACAGCCTTTCCGGCCTGCGGCCGGAGAGCTTGGTGGGTTCTGCGGCGATGAAGCCTACAGGCCCGGATTCATACAACCCGACCGAGGTGGTCGCGGGTGGGATTCCCTCCCGCGACCGGCCCCGGCTCACCGGATCGGCAGCAGGTGAGCGTCACTCACCCGTCGCCTTGGCGATGATCTCCTTCGCCACGCTCTGCGGCACCTCGGCGTAGGAGTCGAACTGCATGCTGTAGCTAGCCCGGCCCTGGGTCTTCGACCGCAGGTCGCCGACGTAGCCGAACATCTCCGACAACGGCACCAGAGCCCTCACGATGCGGGCGCCGCTGCGCTCCTCCATCGCCTGGATGATGCCGCGGCGGGAGTTGAGGTCGCCGATGACGTCACCCATGTTCTCCTCAGGAGTGGTGACCTCAACGGCCATCATCGGCTCGAGCAATGCCGGGTCGGCCTTGCGGGCCGCGTCCTTCATCACCATCGAGCCGGCGATCTTGAATGCCATTTCCGACGAGTCGACGTCGTGGTACTGACCGTCGAGCAGCGTCAGCTTGACCCCGACCAGCGGGAAGCCCGCCAGGACGCCGTACTGCATGGCGTCCTGCGCGCCGGCGTCGACCGACGGGATGAACTCCCGCGGGATACGACCACCGCTGACCGCGTTGGCGAACTCGTAGGTCGGCGACTCGTTGTCCAGCGGCAGCGGCTCGATGCTCACGATGACGCGGGCGTACTGGCCGGAGCCACCGGTCTGCTTCTTGTGGGTGTACTCGACCTTGTCCACCTTGCGGCGGATGGTCTCCCGGTACGCCACCTGCGGCTTGCCGACGTTGGCCTCGACGTTGAACTCGCGCCGCATCCGGTCGACCAGGATGTCCAGGTGCAGCTCGCCCATGCCGGAGATGACCGTCTGACCGGTCTCCTCGTCGAGCCGGACCCGGAAGGTCGGGTCCTCCTCGGCCAGCCGCTGGATCGCGGTGCCGAGCTTCTCCTGGTCGGACTTGGTCTTCGGCTCGATCGCCACCGAGATGACCGGCTCCGGGAAGGTCATCGACTCCAGGATCACCGGGTTCGCCGGGTCGGAGAGCGTGTCGCCGGTGGTGGTCTGCTTGAGCCCCTGCACCGCGATGATGTCGCCGGCCTGCGCCGTCGGACGCTCTTCCCGCTTGTTGGCGTGCATCTGGTAGATCTTGCCGATCCGCTCCTTGCGGTCCTTGGTGGAGTTGACCACCTGGGAGCCGGACTCGAGCAGACCGGAGTAGACCCGGACGTAGGTGAGCTTGCCGAGGTGCTTGTCCGTCTGGATCTTGAAGGCCAGGCCGGAGAAGGGCTCCGACTTGGACGGCTTACGCACCAGCGGGGTCTCACCGTCGGTGGCCGTACCCTCGATCGCCGGGACGTCCAGCGGCGACGGCAGGAAGTCGACCACGGCGTCGAGCATGGGCTGCACGCCCTTGTTCTTGAACGCCGAGCCGCACAGCACCGGGTTGGCCTTGCTGGCGATGGTGGACCGCCGGATGGCGGCCTTGATCTCCTCGACGGAGATCTCCTCGCCCTCCAGGTACTTCTCCATCACCGCGTCGTCGACGTCGGCCAGGGTCTCCATCAGCTTCTCGCGCCACTCGGCCGCGGAGTCGGCCAGCTCGGCCGGGATCTCCTCGATCGCGTAGTCCTCACCCTTCTGGGTCTCCCCGCGCCAGGTGAGGGCACGCATGCCGATCAGGTCGACGACACCGATGTGGTCGCCCTCGAGCCCGATCGGAATCTGGAGCACCAGCGGGGTGGCGTTGAGCCGGTCGATCATCATCTGCACACAGCGGAAGAAGTCCGCGCCCGTGCGGTCGAGCTTGTTGACGAAGCACATCCGCGGGACGTGGTACTTGTCGGCCTGCCGCCAGACGTTCTCCGTCTGCGGCTCCACGCCGGCGACGCCGTCGTAGACCGCGACCGCACCATCCAGCACCCGCAGCGACCGCTCGACCTCGACCGTGAAGTCGACGTGACCGGGCGTGTCGATGATCTGGATCGTGTGGCCCTTCCACTCACACTTGGTAGCAGCGGAGGTGATCGTGATGCCACGCTCCTGCTCCTGCTCCATCCAGTCCATGACGGCAGCGCCCTCGTGGACCTCACCGATCTTGTAGGTGATACCGGTGTAGAACAGGATCCGCTCGGTGGTCGTGGTCTTACCGGCATCGATGTGCGCCATGATGCCGATGTTGCGTACGTTGGCGAGCGCGTCTGCGGCGGCCACTTCAATCCCTACTTATCGTCGTCTCGACTCGACTGGTGACGGTTCCGCCGCCGGTCCGGCGGCGGAACCAGGCTGTTACCAGCGGTAGTGCGCGAAGGCCTTGTTGGACTCCGCCATCTTGTGGGTGTCCTCGCGCCGCTTGACGGCGGCGCCCAGACCGTTGCTCGCGTCCAGCAGCTCGTTCATCAGCCGCTCGATCATGGTCTTCTCACGACGGGCCTTGGAGTACGTCACCAGCCAGCGCAGACCGAGAGTGGTGGCCCGGGCCGGACGGACCTCGACCGGCACCTGGTAGGTGGCGCCACCGACGCGGCGGCTGCGCACCTCGAGGGTCGGCTTGACGTTGTCCATCGCCCGCTTGAGGGTGACGACCGGGTCGGTGCCGCTCTTCTCGCGGCAGCCCTCCAGGGCCGCGTACACGATGCGCTCGGCGAGCTGACGCTTACCGCGCATCAGGATCTTGTTGACCAACTGGGTGACCAGAGGCGAGTTGTACACCGGGTCAGCGACCAGCGGCTTCCGCGGAGCGGGTCCCTTACGCGGCATGTCAGCTCTTCTCCTTCTTCGCGCCGTAACGGCTGCGCGCCTGCTTGCGGTTGCGGACACCCTGGGTGTCCAGCGAACCGCGGACGATCTTGTAACGCACGCCGGGGAGGTCCTTCACCCGGCCGCCGCGAACGAGCACGATCGAGTGCTCCTGCAGGTTGTGACCCACGCCCGGGATGTAGGCGGTCACCTCGATCTGGCTGCTGAGCTTGACACGAGCGACCTTGCGGAGCGCCGAGTTCGGCTTCTTGGGGGTGGTGGTGTACACGCGGGTGCACACACCGCGCCGCTGAGGGGATCCCTTCAGCGCCGGGGTCTTGGTCTTGGTCGTCTTGGCCTGGCGGCCCTTTCGGACCAGCTGCTGAATGGTGGGCACCGGGTTTCTCCGCTCCCTTCGGCCGCTCACGCGACCGCGCCGTCTGCTCGTTAGCCGACCTGATGGTCGGCTCTCCTACATTCCGACCGGTGCCGCCTCACGGAGGCCCCGGTACCCGCGGTCGGGTGTGTCGCCCGATTCACGGTCCCGGTGCGGTCGCTCACGCGCGCACCGGCTTCTGTCACCGGCGCAAGATGGTGCGCACGCCGGGTCTTGGACTGTGTCGCACGGCCGCTCGATCTCCGGATCAATCCGGATCCCGCGCACGCACGAGTCGCCCAGGCATGCCCGGGCGCAAGGGGAAAGAGTACCTACCACAGCCTCGCAGGTCAAAACGGGCTGGTCCGACGGGTCTCATAGATCCCCGTCGGTCGCGCCGTGTGCCCTGCCTGCTCGCCCGTGACGGGCCCCTAGGACCTCCAGTGTACCGGCTGCCGCGGGCGGCAGCCGGTCACCCCCGGCCGACGGGGGTCACGCCAACTGCACCAGCAACGCCAGCCCCAGCCCCAGCAGGCTGAGCACCAGCCCCACCCCACCACAGCTGATTCCGGCCGTCGCCAGGCCCCGACCGGTGAACCGCACCGCCGGCGGCGGCGCGGCCCGCCGGATCTGCCGGCGGGCCAGCATCCCGGCGACGATCGCCGCCCCGCCGGCCAGCACGCCCGGCACCGTGAACGCGCCGGCCGCCCAGGCCCCGCCGAGCTGCGCTCCCCCGACGCCGAAGCAGATCACCAGGAACGAGACCAGGATCGACACCACCCCGGCGATCAGCGACCCCACCGCAGGACCGGAGGTGACCGCCGGCACGTCCAGGTGCACCACCCCGAAGGGCGTGCCGGGGACCGGGTCGACCCGCTTCGGGGCGCGGGGGGCGTCCGGCGGTGGCGGGGGCAGCGGCCCGGGTGCGCGCCCCCCGGGGTGTGCGCCGCCCGATCCGAGGACCGGCCCACCCCAACCGGGCAACGACCCGGCCCCGGACGGGCCGACGGCAGCCGCGCCGGGGGGCGGCGGTGGGGCGTACCCGATGGGAGCGGCCTCCGGCGGGACACCGGCACCATGGACCGGCCCGGGGGCGGACGGCGCCCCCCAGGGGCCCACAGCCCACGGATCGGGACGGGCCGGATCACCGGGCCCCTGATCGGGACGGGCCCAACCAGCCGGGCCGGGCTCCGGGGAGCCGGAGGGCGGCCCGCCCGGGTCGCCTCCCGACGGCGGCACCGGTTCCGTCACGTGGTCCTCCTGTCGCGAGCTGGGTCCACCGTCACGCGACGGACACCGGCCAGGCTACCGTCGCCGCGCACCGTGGGTGCTCCCCGCCGGATCATCACCCCGACGGGGGTCAGTCCATGTTCGGGGCGAAGTCCTGCCCGTACGGGGACTCGGCCAACCGGACCACGCCGATCACCACCAGCGTCACCACGGCGACCGCGACCAGCACCAGCCCCACCCAGGCCAACCGCTCCCCCCGCCGCAGCCAGGCCGCCCCGGTGAGGAAACCACCCGAGGCGTACGCCTCCCGGCGGGCCTGCCGGGCCAACTGGAGGGCGATCGTGGCGGGCACCACCCCGCCGACGAAGAGCCCGGTCAGCGCCCCGATCAGGCCGAGCGCGAAGACGGCCCGCGCCTTGGTGGCGCGCACCGGGTCGGGGTCGAGCGGATGACGTGGCGGTTGGTACGTCACCGGCGCCTGCCCCGGAGCGGTCGTCATGCCCACCATCATGCCCGGCCACCCCCGTATCGAGCACTCCCCGGCGAACCCGGCAGATCCCGACGGACCCGGGACACGACGAAGGCCCCCGGCGCGATGCCGGGGGCCTTCGTCGGTTGTCGCCTAGCGGTACGACCCGAAGTCGAAGTCGTCCAGCGGAACAGCCTGGCCGCTGGCCGGCCCGAAGCCGTAGTCGGTCTCCGGGTAGCCGGTCATCGAGTAGACCTTGGCCTTCGCCTCCTCGGTCGGCTCGACCCGGACGTTGCGGTACTTGCTGATGCCGGTACCGGCCGGGATGAGCTTACCGATGATCACGTTCTCCTTGAGGCCGACCAGCGAGTCGCTGCGCGAGTTGATCGCCGCGTCGGTCAGCACCCGGGTGGTCTCCTGGAAGGAGGCCGCCGAGAGCCAGGAGTCGGTGGCCAGCGAGGCCTTGGTGATACCCATCAGCACCGGACGACCGGCGGCGGGCTCGCCACCCTCGCCGACGAGCCGGCGGTTCTCCGACTCGAACAGCGCCCGGTCGACCAGCACGCCCGGCAGGAACTCGGTCGAGCCGGAGTCGATGACCGTCACCCGCTTGAGCATCTGGCGGATGATGATCTCGATGTGCTTGTCGTGGATGAGCACACCCTGCGAGCGGTAGACCTCCTGGACCTCCTGGGTCAGGTGGACCTGGACCGCACGCGGGCCGAGGATGCGCAGCAGCTCGTGCGGGTCGATGGTGCCCTCGGTGAGCTTCTCGCCGACCTCGACGTGGTCCCCGTCGTGGGTCCGCAGTCCGACCCGCTTGGAGATCTTGTCGTAGACGATCTCGTCGCTGCCGTCGTCCGGCACCACGATGATCTTCCGGGACCGCTCGCCGTCCTCGATCCGGATCCGGCCCGGGGTGTCGGCGATGGGCGCCTTGCCCTTCGGGATCCGGGCCTCGAAGATCTCCTGGACACGGGGCAGACCCTGGGTGATGTCCTCACCCGCGACACCACCGGTGTGGAAGGTACGCATCGTCAGCTGGGTGCCCGGCTCACCGATCGACTGGGCGGCGATGATGCCGACCGCCTCGCCGACGTCCACGGTCTTGCCGGTCGGCAGCGAGCGGCCGTAGCACGCACCGCAGACACCCAGCTTCGACTCGCAGGTGAGCACGCTGCGCACCCGGACCGTCTCCACCCCGGCGGCGACGATCTTGTCGACCCCGATGGAGTTGATGTCCTGGCCCCGGTGTGCCACCACGGTGCCGTCCGGCCCCTTGATGTCGTCGGCCAGGGTCCGGGCGTGCACGCTGGTCTCGGCGTGCTCGTGCACCACCAGCTTGCCACCCTCCAGGCGCTCGCCGATCTGCATCGGGATCGCCCGGTCGGTGCCGCAGTCCTCTTCGCGGATGATGACGTCCTGCGAGACGTCCACCAGACGACGGGTCAGGTAACCCGAGTCGGCGGTCCGCAGCGCGGTGTCAGCCAGACCCTTACGGGCACCGTGCGTGGAGATGAAGTACTCCAGCACGGACAGACCCTCCCGGTACGAGGCCTTGATCGGCCGCGGGATGATCTCGCCCTTCGGGTTGGCCACCAGACCACGGATCGCCGCGATCTGCCGGAGCTGGAGCAGGTTACCGCGGGCACCCGAGTTGATCATCTTCCACAGCGGGTTCTCCTGCGGCAGCGCGGTGTCCATCTCCTTGGCGACCTCGTTGGTCGCCTTGGTCCAGATCTCGATCAGCTCGCCGCGTCGCTCCTCGGCGGTCATCAGACCACGCTGGTACTGCTTGTCGATCCGGTCGGCTTCCTTCTCGTACCGCTCCAGGATCTCCCGCTTGCGCGGCGGCGGGATGACGTCCTCCATACCGATGGTGACGCCGGACCAGGTGGCCCAGTGGAAGCCGGCCTCCTTGAGGCCGTCCAGGGTGGCCGCCAGGGCCACCTTCGGGAAGCGCTCGGCGAGGTCGTTGACGATCGCGGAGAGCTGACCCTTGCGGATCTCGTAGTTCACGAAGCGGTAGCCCTGCGGCAGCGTCTCGTTGAACAGGACCCGGCCCAGCGTGGTCTCCACGGTCACCGGGTCGCCCTCGGTCCAGCCCTCCGGCGCGACCCACGGCTCGGCGCCCGCGCCGTTGTCCACGCCCACCACGTTGCGCAGCCGGATCTTCACCGGGGTCTGCAGGTGCAGCGCGCCCCCGTCGAAGGCCATCCGCGCCTCGGCGTCCGAGCTGAACGCCCGGCCCTCGCCCTGGCCCCCAGGGATGAGGTGGGTCAGGTGGTAGAGACCGATGACCATGTCCTGGGTGGGCATGGTGACCGGCTTGCCGTCGGCCGGCTTGAGGATGTTGTTCGACGACAGCATCAGGATCCGCGCCTCGGCCTGGGCCTCGGCGGACAGCGGCACGTGCACCGCCATCTGGTCACCGTCGAAGTCGGCGTTGAACGCGGTGCAGACCAGCGGGTGGATCTGGATCGCCTTGCCCTCGACCAGCTGCGGCTCGAAGGCCTGGATGCCCAGGCGGTGCAGGGTCGGTGCCCGGTTGAGCAGCACCGGGTGCTCGCCGATGACCTCTTCCAGCACGTCCCACACGACCGGCCGCTGCCGCTCGACCATCCGCTTGGCGGACTTGATGTTCTGCGCGTGGTTGAGGTCGACCAGCCGCTTCATCACGAACGGCTTGAACAGCTCCAGCGCCATCTGCTTGGGCAGGCCGCACTGGTGCAGCTTCAGCTTCGGGCCGACCACGATGACCGAACGGCCGGAGTAGTCGACGCGCTTGCCGAGCAGGTTCTGCCGGAACCGGCCCTGCTTGCCCTTGAGCATGTCGGACAGCGACTTGAGCGGGCGGTTACCCGGGCCGGTGACCGGCCGGCCACGACGGCCGTTGTCGAACAGCGCGTCGACGGCCTCCTGGAGCATCCGCTTCTCGTTGTTGACGATGATCTCGGGCGCACCGAGGTCGATCAGCCGCTTGAGGCGGTTGTTCCGGTTGATCACGCGGCGGTACAGGTCGTTCAGGTCGGAGGTCGCGAAACGGCCACCGTCGAGCTGCACCATCGGGCGCAGGTCCGGCGGGATGACCGGGACGCAGTCCAGCACCATGCCGAGCGGCGAGTTGCGGGTGTTCAGGAACGCCGCGACGACCTTCAGCCGCTTGAGCGCCCGGATCTTCCGCTGACCCTTGCCGGAGCGGATGGTCTCGCGCAGGCTCTCGGCCTCGGCGTCGAGGTCCATGTTCTGGACCAGCGCCTTGATGGCCTCGGCGCCCATGCCGCCGGTGAAGTACTCGCCGAACCGGTCGCGCAGCTCACGGTAGAGCAGCTCGTCGGTGACCAACTGCTTCGAGTCGAGCTTGCGGAAGGTGTCGAGGACCTCGTCGAGGCGGTCGATCTCGCGCTGGGCCCGGTCGCGGATCTGGCGCATCTCGCGCTCTCCGCCCTCCTTGACCTTGCGCCGGACGTCCGCCTTGGCACCCTCGGCCTCCAGCTCGGCCAGGTCGGCCTCGAGCTTGGCGGCCCGCTTCTCGATCTCCGAGTCACGGCTGTTCTCGGACTGCCGCTTCTCGGCGAGGATCTCGTTCTCGATGGTCGAGAGGTCACGGTGACGCGCCTCGGCGTCCACGCTCGTCACGACGTACGAGGCGAAGTAGATGATCTTTTCGAGGTCCTTGGGGGCGAGGTCCAGCAGGTAGCCCAGCCGGCTCGGCACGCCCTTGAAGTACCAGATGTGGGTCACCGGAGCGGCCAGCTCGATGTGCCCCATCCGCTCACGACGGACCTTGGACCGGGTCACCTCGACGCCGCAGCGCTCACAGATGATGCCCTTGAACCGGACCCGCTTGTACTTACCGCAGTAGCACTCCCAGTCCCGCTGAGGGCCGAAGATCTTCTCGCAGAAGAGTCCGTCCTTCTCCGGCTTGAGGGTGCGGTAGTTGATCGTCTCAGGCTTCTTGACCTCACCGTGCGACCACTGACGGATGTCGTCCGCGGTCGCGAGGCCGATGCGCAGCTCGTCGAAGAAGTTGACGTCGAGCACTATGTCCCCTATGTCGTCGTCTGTACTGCTAGCTAACCGGTGGGGTTCGGGGCAGGGTGACCCGCAGCGGGATCAGGCCCGACCTCGCGGGTTCCAGCGCGCCTGCTTCGCATCGCGCCCTGGTACCCGCGCCGGAGCGGGTCACCACCCTGCCCCGAACACCACCTCAGACCTCTTCGACCGAGCTCGGCTCGCGCCGGGACAGGTCGATGCCCAGCTCCTCCGCGGCCCGGAACACCTCGTCGTCGGTCTCGCGCATCTCCAGGGCCACGCCGTCGCTGGAGAGCACCTCGACGTTGAGGCACAGCGACTGCAGCTCCTTGAGCAGCACCTTGAACGACTCCGGGATGCCCGGCTCGGGAATGTTCTCGCCCTTGACGATCGCCTCGTAGACCTTGACCCGGCCGAGGACGTCGTCGGACTTGATCGTCAACAGCTCCTGCAGGGCGTAGGCAGCGCCGTACGCCTGCATCGCCCAGCACTCCATCTCACCGAAGCGCTGACCACCGAACTGCGCCTTACCACCCAGCGGCTGCTGCGTGATCATCGAGTACGGGCCGGTCGACCGGGCGTGGATCTTGTCGTCGACCAGGTGGTTGAGCTTGAGGATGTAGATGTAGCCGACCGCGATCGGGTCGGGCAGCGGCTCGCCGGACCGACCGTCGAACAGCCGCGCCTTGCCGGAGGACCCGATCAGCTGGTTGCCGTCCCGGTTGGGCAGGGTCGACGAGAGCAGACCGGAGATCTCCTCCTCACGGGCACCGTCGAAGACCGGAGTGGCCACGTTGGTGTCCGGCTCGGACTCGTGCGCCTCGATCGACCGGAGCTGACGCTTCCAGTCGGCGTCCTCGCCCTCGACCTTCCAGCCGGTCTTGGCCACCCAACCGAGGTGGGTCTCCAGCACCTGCCCGATGTTCATCCGGGACGGCACGCCCAGCGGGTTCAGCACGATGTCGACCGGGGTGCCGTCCTCCAGGAACGGCATGTCCTCGATCGGCAGGATCTTCGAGATGACGCCCTTGTTGCCGTGCCGGCCGGCGAGCTTGTCACCGTCCTGGATCTTCCGCTTCTGGGCGACGTAGACCCGGACCAGCTCGTTGACGCCCGGCGGCAGCTCGTCGCCGTCCTCGCGGGAGAAGGTACGCACACCGATGACCGTGCCGGTCTCGCCGTGCGGCACCTTCAGCGAGGTGTCCCGGACCTCGCGCGCCTTCTCACCGAAGATCGCACGAAGCAGCCGCTCCTCGGGGGTCAGCTCGGTCTCGCCCTTGGGCGTGACCTTGCCGACCAGGATGTCGCCGGGGACGACCTCGGCGCCGATCCGGATGATGCCGCGCTCGTCGAGGTCAGCGAGCATCTCCTCGCTGACGTTCGGGATGTCGCGGGTGATCTCCTCCGGGCCGAGCTTGGTGTCCCGGGCGTCGACCTCGTGCTCCTCGATGTGGATCGAGGTGAGCACGTCCTGCTGCACGAGGCGCTGCGACAGGATGATCGCGTCCTCGTAGTTGTGACCCTCCCAGCACATGAACGCCACCAGCAGGTTGCGCCCGAGCGCCATCTCGCCCTCGTCGGTGCACGGACCGTCGGCGATGACCTGGCCGGCCTCGACGCGGTCGCCCTCGAAGACCACCGGCTTCTGGTTGACGCAGGAGCCGGAGTTGGAGCGGCGGAACTTGTGCAGCAGGTACGTCCGGCGGTGGCCGTCGTCCTGGTGGATGGTGATGTAGTCGGCGCAGAGGTCCTCGATCACACCGCCGACCTCGGCGACGACCACGTCGCCGGCGTCCACGGCCGCGCGGTACTCCATGCCCGTGCCGACCAGCGGGGCCTCGGCCTTGACCAGGGGCACCGCCTGACGCTGCATGTTGGCGCCCATGAGCGCGCGGTTGGCGTCGTCGTGCTCGAGGAACGGGATCATCGCGGTGCCGACGGAGACCATCTGCCGCGGCGAGATGTCCATGTAGTCGACGGCGGCCGGGATCACGTCCTCGGTCTCACCACCCTTACGGCGGCACAGGACCCGGTCCTCGGCGAAGGTGCCGTCGGCCTTCAGCGGCGCGTTGGCCTGGGCCTTGACGAACCGGTCCTCGTCATCCGCGGTCAGGTAGTCGACCTGGTCGGTGACCCGACCGTCGACGACCTTGCGGTACGGCGTCTCGATGAAGCCGAACGGGTTGACCCGGGCGAACGTCGAGAGGTTGCCGATCAGACCGATGTTCGGGCCTTCGGGCGTCTCGATCGGGCACATCCGGCCGTAGTGGGACGGGTGCACGTCCCGGACCTCGAAGCCGGCCCGCTCCCGGGACAGACCACCCGGACCGAGCGCGTTCAACCGCCGCCGGTGGGTGAGCCCCGCCAGCGGGTTGGTCTGGTCCATGAACTGGGACAGCTGCGACGTACCGAAGAACTCCTTGATCGCCGCCACCACCGGGCGGATGTTGATCAGGGTCTGCGGCGTGATCGCCTCGACGTCCTGCGTCGTCATCCGCTCCCGGACGACCCGCTCCATCCGCGACAGGCCGACCCGGACCTGGTTCTGGATGAGTTCACCCACGGTACGGATCCGACGGTTGCCGAAGTGGTCGATGTCGTCCGCCTCGTAACCGTCCTCGCCGGCGTGCAGCCGGCAGAGGTACTCGACGGTGGAGACGATGTCGTCCTCGGTGAGCGTGCCGGTGGTGATCGGCACGTTCAGCCCGAGCTTCTTGTTGAACTTGTACCGACCGACCTTGGCGACGTCGTACCGCTTCGGGTTGAAGAAGAGGTTGTCGAGCAGGGTCTGGGCGTTCTCGCGGGTCGGCGGCTCGCCAGGGCGGAGCTTGCGGTAGATGTCGAGCAGGGCCTCGTCCTGGCCGGCGATGTGGTCCTTCTCGAGCGTGGTCATCATCAGTTCGGACCAGCCGAACCGCTCGCGGATCCGCTCAGCCGACCAACCGATGGCCTTGAGTACGACCGTGACGGCCTGACGGCGCTTGCGGTCGATCCGGACACCGACGGTGTCGCGCTTGTCGATGTCGAACTCCAGCCAGGCACCCCGGCTCGGGATCACCTTGACGCTGGACAGGTCGCGGTCGGAGGTCTTGTCCGGCTGCTTGTCGAAGTACACGCCGGACGAGCGGACGAGCTGGCTGGTCACGACGCGCTCGGTGCCGTTGATGATGAAGGTGCCCTTCGGCGTCATCATCGGGAAGTCACCCATGAACACCGTCTGGCTCTTGATCTCGCCAGTGGTGTTGTTGGTGAACTCCGCGGTCACGAACAGCGGCGCGCAGTAGGTCAGGTCCTTCTCCTTGCACTCCTCGATCGAGGCCTTGACCTCGTCGAAGCGCGGCGCCGAGAAGGAGAGCGACATGGTGCCGGAGAAGTCCTCAATGGGACTGATCTCGTCGAGGATCTCCGCGAGACCCGAGCGTGCGTGCGGGTCGTCCGCCGACCGGCCCTGCCAAGCCTCGTTGCCGACGAGCCAGTCGAAGGACTCGTTCTGAATGGCAAGGAGGTTGGGGACCTCGAGGTGTTCGGTGATCCTGCCGAAAGAAACTCGGCGGGGAGCGAAAGCGCTCGACGTACGACTGGTCTTCGCAGGGCGGGAAGCTGCCAAGATGCGTCCTTCCGAGGACCGGTGCTGCAGAACGGCTGGTATGCGTGCACTCCAATGACCCCACCAGAAATATCCGTAACCGGACATTTCCGAGCAGGGGTTACGTCGGAAGGCAGCGCAAACTAGCAGTGTAGCCGAGAGGCTAACCGCTGTCCAGCCCATCCCGCAGGCCGTCGCGGAACGTGCCTCGGAACCCCGAGAATCGGGGTCGGACCGGGCCGCTCGGAACGCGACGTTCCTGGCGGGCCGCTCGGGTAGAGCAGCTGCTGATGCTGCCGCAGCCTCTACCCAAGAGGTGGCCGTCGCAAGCGCGGAAGGTCTTGCTGGTGTCAGCGTGCCTGGCAGGCCGGGGCCACGTCAAGAGCCTCATCCCGGCTGCCCACCCGGTTTCCCACCGACGAACTATCCCGGGACGCCTCCACCGCGCCGCACACCCGGTGCGAACTCCCTGCTCACGCCACTGACACCCGGAGTGACCACGCACAGCGGGCGGTGATCCGTTCCCGGATCACCGCCCGCCATGGGTGCGATGTGCCACGGCTCACTCGAGCCGGACCCACGCGAAGTCGACCCGAGGCCGACCTCAGGTCACTTGAGGGTGACCTTGGCGCCTTCGCCCTCGAGCTTGGCCTTGGCCTTCTCGGCGGTCTCCTTGTTGACCTTCTCCAGGATCGCCTTCGGCGCGGCCTCGACCGCGTCCTTGGCCTCCTTGAGGCCCAGGCCGGTCAGCTCACGCACGACCTTGATGACCTGGATCTTCTTGCCACCGTCGGCCTCGAGGATGACGTCGAACTCGTCCTTCTCCTCCTCGACCGGAGCGGCGGCGGCACCACCGGCGCCACCAGCGGCGGCAATCGCGACCGGAGCGGCGGCGGTGACCTCGAAGGTCTCCTCGAACTGCTTCACGAACTCAGAGAGCTCGATCAGCGTCATCTCCTTGAACGCGTCGAGCAGCTCGTCGGTGCTGAGCTTCGCCATGTCTGGCGTCCTTTCTCGCAATGAAAATTAAGAACGTGGTGCGCCGGGAGGCCTCTCAGGCCGCCTCGGCGCCCTCCTGCTCGCGCTTCTTGTCCGCCAGGGCAGCCGCCGCACGGGCGGCCTTGGAGAGCGGAGCCTGGAACAGGGCCGCGGCCTTGCTCAGGTTGCCCTTCATCGCGCCGGCCAGCTTGGCCAGCAGCACCTCACGGGACTCCAGGTCGGCAAGCTTCGTGACCTCGGCCGCGGAAATGGCCTTGCCCTCGAAGACACCGCCCTTGATGACGAGCTTCGGGTTGGCCTTCGCGAAGTCGCGAAGACCCTTCGCCGCCTCGACGACGTCGCCCGAAACGAAAGTCAGCGCGGTAGGACCGGTGAACAGCTCGTCGAGGCCGGAGATGCCCGCCTCGGTCGCGGCACGCTTGGCCAGCGTGTTCTTCGCGACCGTGTAGGTGGTCTCCTTGCCGAGCGAGCGCCGCAGCTGGGTGAGCTGGGAAACCGTCAGACCACGGTACTCGGTGAGCACCGCAGCGCCCGAGGTACGGAAGCTCTCGGTCAGCTCAGCGACGGCCGTGGCCTTGTCGGCCCGGATCGGCTTGTCCGCCATGTCCCTCCTCTCTCGTTACTCGGAGCTGGTCGCCGTCGAGGAGCACGAGGCTCTGCGACGGCACCGGAGGCGTCACGACAAACGAAAAGCCCCGGCGCAGGGCGCGCGGGGCGAGGGCCGGACCGATCACCGCGGTCGACGGACCACGGAGAGGAACCGAATTACGCTTACCGCCCTGCGCGGGTCGCCCGTCGTCGCGGAGCCTTCGACCGTGCCGGGGCACGGTGACCAGCGGTCTCTGGGTGGAACTACCCGCCCAGGTTACGCGACGTGTCCGGCCATCACCAAATCGCCCCCGACCGACCCCGAGGCGCGACCGACCCCGGGGCCCGACCGACAGAAGCAGGTCACCTGGCCGGGGGCCTGCTGCTGCGTCCGCATCGTCAGGGGCGGACCCGCCGCCGCCAGGCGTAGCCGGCCAGCGCCAGCCCGGCCCAGGCGCAGGCCCAGCCGGAGAGGAGCAGGGCGGTACCGGCCGGGAGGGGGCCGGTGAGCGCCCGCGCGGTCGCCAGCACCGGCGGCACCAACCAGGGCGACACCGAGCCACGCAGGCCCAGCACGAGGGTGCCGACCACGCCCACCGCCAGCACCGAGACGCCGTACCCGGCACTGCGGGTCAGGGCCCGGCTGGCCAGGGCGCCCAACGCCGTCGCGGGCAGCAGGGCGAGCAGGTGCGCCCAGAGCCCGAGGGCGAGCCCCGCCAGCAACGGCAGGTCACCCGGGCCCGGCTCGGCCACCCCGCCGACCAGCCACGGGAAGAGCAGCGCCACCAGCGCCGTGCCCACCCCGGCGACCAGCGCCGCGAGCAGCCCGGCGAGCCGGTCCCGGGCCGGACCGACGAGCACCTGCGCCAGCCGGCGCTGCACGTCCGGCTCGACGTCCAGCATGATCTTGGCCTGCCAGGCCAGCACCGGAAAGAGCACCACGGCGCTGACGCCGTACGCCTCCGCCGGCTGGGCGCGTCCGCCGCCGTAGAGGACGCCGAGGACGAGCAGGCCGGCCAGGAGCGGCGCCAGCGCCCGTCCGGTACGCAGGAACCCCGCCAGCCGCATGCGGACCAACGCGCTCACCGGGCCACCTCCCCCGCCCGACCGCCCAGCGCCGGGCCACCCGCCGACCCACCGCCCGGAGGCGGGTCGGCGAGCGGTGGTGCCGTCGCCTGCGAGGGCGGGACGGCGACCGGCGGCGCAGCCGCCTCCGGGGGCGGGGCGGTGGGTTCGCGTACCCGCAGAATGTGGTGGCCGTCGGCGCGCAACCGGGCGACGGTGCCGGCCAGCCGCGCGGCCGGCACCGCGACCTCGACCACCGCGACGGCCGATGGTCCGGTGGTCTGCTCCTCGGTGACCAGGCCGTCGGTCACCGTCCAGTGCCGGGCCCCCGGGAGCCGGACCGTCTCGCCCCGGTGGTCGCTGACCAGGACCGCTCCCCCACCGGCCAGCACCTCGTCGATCAGCTCCGGGACCAGGCCCCGGGCGGCGGCGTCCAGCCCCTCCCAGGGCTCGTCCAGGACCAGCAGGCCCGGGATACGCAGCATCGCCTGGGCCAGGCCGACCTTCTGCGCGGTGCCCTTGGACAGCTCGGGCAGGCGGACCGCACGGAACGGGGTCAGGCCCAGGCGGTCGGTCCAGCGGATGACGGCCCGGTCGGCCTCGGCCCGGCCCAGGCCGGCGATCCGGCCCATGGCGGTCAGGTAACGGGCCACCGTGAACGGCTGGTCGGCGGGGAATCGTTCGGGCACCCAGCCGACGTGTCGGGGGCGGTCGACCACCCGGCCCCGCACCGGACGCAGCGCCCCGGCGCAGAGTTGCAGCAGGGTCGACTTGCCCGCCCCGTTTCGGCCGAGCACCACGGCCACCTCGCCCGGATCGAGCTGGGCCGTGACCCCGCGCAGCACCCAGGGGCCGCCCCGGTGGTACCGGAGCCGGACGTCCTCCAGTCGCATGCGGCGAGCCTGTCACACCTCGACACACGGAAGGGCCCCGCCACGGTGGCGGGGCCCTTCGCGGGAGAAGCCGGGCTCAGCCCTCGGCGCCGGTCTCCTGGACGTTCTTCACCACGTTCGGGTCGATCGGGACGCCCGGACCCATGGTGGTGGCCAGGGTGACCTTCTTGAGGTACTTGCCCTTGGCCGCGGACGGCTTGACGCGGAGCACCTCGTCCAGCACCGCGGCGTAGTTGTCGATCAGCTGGGTCTCGGAGAACGAGGCCTTGCCGATGATCAGGTGCAGGTTGGAGTGCTTGTCCACCCGGAAGGTGATCTTTCCGCCCTTGATGTCCGAGACGGCCTTGGTGACGTCCATGGTCACCGTGCCGGTCTTCGGGTTCGGCATCAGGCCGCGCGGGCCCAGGATCCGCGCGATCCGGCCGATCTTGGCCATCTGGTCCGGCGTGGCGATCGCCGCGTCGAAGTCCAGCCAGCCGCCCTGAATCCGGGCGACCAGCTCGTCCGTGCCCACCTCGTCGGCACCGGCGGCGACGGCCTCCTCGGCCTTCGCGCCGGCGGCGAAGACGATCACGCGGGCGGTCTTACCGGTGCCGTGCGGCAGGTTGACCACGCCGCGGACCATCTGGTCCGCCTTGCGGGGGTCGACGCCGAGGCGCATGGCGACCTCGACCGTGGCGTCGAACTTGGCGTTGGTGGTTTCCTTGGCGAGTTTGACCGCCTCGGCCGGGGTGTAGAGCTTCGACTTGTCGATGGCCTCGGCGGCCTTGCGGTAGGTCTTGCTGCGCTGCATCTCGGGTTACTCCTGTGGTCTCTGGCGGGCCGCGGTCGACGCGTGCCCTCCCACGAACTGATCTTGAGGGCTGACCGGGGTCAGTCGTTGACGACGATGCCCATCGACCGGGCGGTGCCGGCGATGATCTTCGCAGCCTGGTCGACGTCGTTGGCGTTGAGGTCGGCCATCTTCTTCTCGGCGATCTCGCGCACCTGGGCCTGGCTCACCGAGCCGACCTTCTGGCTCTGCGGCACGCCGGAGCCCTTCTCCACACCGGCGGCCTTGAGCAGCAGCCGGGCGGCGGGCGGGGTCTTCAGGACGAAGGTGAAGGACCGGTCCTCGTACACGCTGATCTCGGCGGGGACGATGTCGCCCCGCTGGGACTCGGTCTGCGCGTTGTAGGACTTGCAGAACTCCATGATGTTCACGCCGTGCTGGCCGAGCGCGGGGCCGACCGGCGGAGCCGGAGTCGCCTGGCCCGCCTTCAGCTGAAGCGTGAACGTCTTGACGAGCTTCTTCTTCGGAGGCATGTCACTTCCTGGGGCTTGGAACTGGGAAAGGTGCCGGCCACGGGCGCGCACGGTCAGCGCGGTGCGACAGCGGCGACGTTCAAGAGTAGCGCAGCGCCCGGCGACCCTCTGCGCCGAGGTCCGCGCCGGGGTGGAACGACGTCGCCGGCGGCGGGCCGCTGCCCACCGCCGGCGACGAGGAACGTCGTCAGATCTTGGCGACCTGGTTGAAGTTCAGCTCGACCGGGGTCTCCCGGCCGAAGATCGACACCAGCACCTTGAGCTTCTGCTGATCGGCGTTGATCTCGCTGATCGTCGCCGGCAGCGAGGCGAACGCGCCGTCGGTGACGGTGACCGAGTCGCCCACCTCGAAGTCGAGGACCCTGATCTCGGGCTTGGCCTTCTTCTGCTCGGTCTCCACCGCCGGGGCCAGCCACTTCAGCACCTCGTCGAGGCTCAGCGGCGCCGGCCGGTCGGCCCGGTCGGTGGCCCCCACGAAGCCGGTGACCCCCGGCGTGTTGCGCACGCAGGAGTACGACTCGGCGGTCAGCTCCATCCGGACCAGGATGTAGCCGGGGAAGACCTTGGCCTGGATCTGGGAACGCTTGCCGTTCTTGACCTCGACCTCTTCCCGGGTCGGCACCTCGACCTGGTAGATGTACTCCTCCATGTCGAGGGAGATGATCCGGGTCTCGAGGTTGGTCTTGACCTTGTTCTCGTAGCCGGCGTACGAGTGCACCACGTACCAGTCGCCGGGCGCGTAGCGCAGCTTCTGGCGCAGCTCGGCGACCGGGTCGTAGTCCTCGTCCGGCTCAGGCTCCGTGGTCGGGAATTCCGGCTCGCTGGCGGCCTCGACCGACTCGTCACTCGCCGCCGTCGCGACCGTGGACTGGTCGTCCGTGGTCTCGGCGGTCTCGTCGTACTCAGGCACGCTTGCTCACTTCCGTCACTATCGGCTCAGTCGGGCCGGTCAGCTGGGGCTGCCGAAGACCCACAGCACGCCCTTCGCGAAGGCGAAGTCGAGAAGGCCCACGATCGTCAGCATCACCGCGACGAAGGTGACCACCACGGCCGTGTAGGTCAGCAGTTCCTTGCGGGTCGGCCAGATGACCTTACGCAGTTCGGCGACCACCTCGCGGAAGAAACGCGCGATGCGGGCGAACGGCCCCACCCGGTCGGTCTCGGACCGGGTCTTCGGCTTGCTGTCGGCCGCACCTGCGCGGGTCCGCGAACGGGTCGCGGTACCGCCCCGGGATACCGGCTCGTCCGCGTCGGTGGCGTCGTCGTCGGTGGCGTCGCCGTCGGCGGTCACCTCGTCGACGACCTCGTCACGCTCGTCGCGCAGACCGTCGTCGCCGGCGTCCTCGCCGCGCCGCTTGCTCTCGGCCACTTCGCCCTCCGTCGCGGGATGTCGGTTCGTACGCCGGGAGGCGTACGCGGCGCGCTGGTCACGCCGGCCGGACCAACCGTCCCGCGACGGGCCGCGGCCGGCGGACCGGACGAAGGGCTCCGAGTTGCCTCGAAACCACCCCGCCGATGCCACCACCACGGGCCGGACGCCGCCCTTCGGCGGCGCGACCCACGGGAACGGTCAGGCCTGAGGCGCAGGGGTGACAGGACTTGAACCTGCAGCCTGCGGTTTTGGAGACCGCTGCTCTGCCAATTGAGCTACACCCCTGTGCGGCAACGCTCGCCCCACCCGGCCCAACCGGCCGTGCAGGAGTCACTTGCCCCACGGCGGACCAGTGTACGGGTAGCGCCCCGACTTTCCCAACCGGTCCTGCCCGGCACGTTCCGACGACCGGTCAGCCGGTCGTCCGGACGGTCGCCCGAGCCTGCGAGAGAACCTTCTCGCCACCGCACCGGGCAGTCACATCGAGCCTGGTCAGCCCCGCCTCGGTCACCTCCTTGGCCACCGCGTCGACGGTGATCTCGGTGCCCTCGTCGTCGTCCGGGACGACCACCGGCCGGGTGAACCGCACCCCGAAGTCGACCACCGCATCGGGTGCGCCGGCCCACTCGGCGACCGCCCGACCGACCAGCGCCATGGTGAACATGCCGTGGGCGATCACCCCGGGCAGGCCCACCTTCGTGGCGGTCCGGTCGCTCCAGTGGATCGGGTTGAAGTCGCCCGAGGCGCCCGCGTAGCGGACCAGGTCCGCCCGGGTCACCCGGAACGTCCGGGTCGGCAGTTCCACGTCAGGACTCCCCACGTACGACGAGCTTGGACCAGACGGCGACCACCGGCTCACCGGCCACGGTGGTCACATCGGTGCGGGTGGTGAGGAAACCGTGCCCACCCCGGTTGCTGATCTCCTCGATGGTGTTCACACAGACCAACTCGTCCCCGGCCACCACCGGCCGGGTGTACGCGAAGCGCTGGTCGCCGTGGACCACCCGGCTGTAGTCGACCCCGAGCGCGGGATCGTCGACGATCTGCTGGGTGGCGGCCATGGTGATCAGGACCGGAAAGGTGGGCGGGGCCACCACGTCCGGGTGGCCGAGGGCACGGCCGGCCGCCGGGTCGTGGTGGGCCGGGTCGGTGGCGCCGATGGCGGTGGCGAACTCGCGGATCTTTTCTCGGCCCACCTGATAGGGGGCCGTCGGCGGATACGTCCGGCCGACGAAGGACGGGTCCAGGGACATGCCGCCGAACCTACACGGAACGTCCGAACGCCGACCCGTACGGGCAGGCGGCTCTCAGGCCGCGCCATCCGTGCGGATCGGCGTTCGGGTTGTCGCTACGGGACCGGGCCGGCGTGCTGCCGGCCGAGGGTCAGCGGGTCTCGCGGTGGGCGGTGTGCTTGCCGTCCCGGGGGCAGAACTTCTTCAGCTCGATACGGTCCGGGTCGTTACGACGGTTCTTACGCGTGATGTAGTTGCGCTCTTTGCACTCCACACACGCCAAAGTGATCTTCGGCCGGACATCGGTCGCCTTCGCCACGGCGGAGTGCCTTCCTCGCTACGGATATCAACTACAGCGCATCAGCCTACGCGGACAATGCCTGGACATGCAAAGTGGGCGCCAATGGCGCCCGTCCCACCGACCGCCGGGGATGAGCCCGGAGGACGAGAGTAGCGGTGGCCGGACTTGAACCGGCGACACAGCGATTATGAGCCGCTTGCTCTGCCATCTGAGCTACACCGCCGCAGGCGGGTCCAGCCGGACCCTCTGAGCCCCCTTACGGAATCGAACCGTAGACCTTCTCCTTACCATGGAGACGCTCTGCCGACTGAGCTAAGGGGGCCTACCCGATCACCCCGGAGGGCGTCGCGCAGGGGATACATTACACGGCACCACGCCGGGGGTGAAATGGGATCCCCGTGTGCCGCGTACGCCCAGCTCAGGGCACGGCGCGGAGCCTGGGAAGCCCACCCGGGTCGGTCACTTCCTGGTCCACCTGGGCGCCGAACCAGGCCTCCAGCCGCTCGTACGGCAGCGGCCGGCTGAACAGGAAGCCCTGCCCGATCTCACAGCCAATGTCCTGGAGCAGCTCGAGGGTCAGCTCGCTCTCCACCCCCTCGGCCACCACCGCCAGGCCGAACTGCTGGGAGAGCGTCACCACCGCGTTCACGATCGCCAGGTCGCCCGGGTCGGTGGCCATCCCCTGCACGAACGACCGGTCCACCTTCACCTCGTGCACCGGGAGCCGGCGCAGCTGGGCCAGCGAGGAGTTGCCGGTGCCGAAGTCGTCCACCGCGAGCCGGACACCGAGGTCCCGCAGCCGGCGCAGGGTGGGGATCGGCCGCTCGGTGCCGTCCAGCACCGCGGCCTCCGGGATCTCGACGGTCAGCAGCTGCGGCGGGACGCCGTACTCGGTCAGCAGCTCCCCCACCCGGTCCGGGAAGTCCCGGTCGGTGAGCGAGCGGGCGGCGATGTTGACCGCCACCGCCAGCGGCTGCCCGGTGTGGCTCCAGTCCCGGCTGCGCCGCAGCCCCTCCCGGAGGACGAACTCGGTGAGCCGGCCCAGCTGCCCGGTGTGCTCGGCCACCGCGACGAAGTCCTCCGGGGAGACCGTGCCGTGCGCGGGATGCTCCCAGCGGGCCAGGCACTCCACCCCGAGCAGCCGGCGGTCCCGCAGGGTCACCTTCGGCTGGAAGTAGACCTCCAGCTCCCCCTCGTCGAGGGCGCGGCGCAGGTCGCCGGCGAGGCCGAGCCGGCGCAGCGACCGCGACTCCAACGCCGGGTTGAACAGCTGGACGCTGCCCGGCACCGCCTTGGCCGCGGTGGCCGCCAGGTCGACCCGCTGCAGCAGTACGGCGGCGTCGCTGCCGTGATCGGGATGCACCGTCACCCCGACCGCGGTGTCCACGTCGAGGGTGAGCGCGTCGAAGACCATCTCGTCGCGGATCTGCTCCCGCAGTTGGGCGGCCAGTTCCAGGGCCGCCTCCGCGTTCTCCAGCCGCAGCGTGACCAGGAACTCGTCCCCACCGGCCCGACCCACCAGGGCGGACGAGGGGGCGCAGGCGCGCAGCCGCTCGGCCACCTCGGCGAGGACCTTGTCCCCCGCCGCATGCCCCAACGACTCGTTGACCTGGCGCAACCCGTCCACGTCGAAGAGCAGCACGGCGACCACCTCGCCGGGCGCCCGGATCTTCACCGCCTCGGCCAGCGCGGCGGTGATCCGACGCCGGTTGGGCAGCTTGGTCAGCGCGTCGTGGTAGGCGTCGTGCCGCAGCCGGTCGACCAGCCGGGAGTTCTCCAGGGCGACGGCGGCGTGCGCGGCCACGGTCTCGAAGACGGGGATGTCACTCGTGGTGAAGTGGCCGATGTCGCTGAGCCGGTTGGTGACCTCCAGCGTGCCGATCACCGCCTGGCCGGACCGCAACGGCACCACGATGGCGTCCTTGACCTGCTTGGCGCCCACCTCGCGGCGCAGCGCGGTGTCGTCGCCGAGCAGCCGGCCGATCGAGAGCGTCTTCCCCAGCTCGCGGGCCTGCTCCCGGAAGACCGCCGGGGTGGGTGCGAAGTCGAGCAGGCCGGGGGTGTCGACCCGGGCGGTCAGCAACACCTCCGGGTGCCGCCGCTGGGCGGGCAGCCAGAGGGTGGCGTACTCGGCCTGCATCAGGCCCCGCACCCGGTCGAGGAGGATGTCGGCGAGCGCCCCCTCGGCGCTGGTGGTGAGCAGCCGGGTCAGGTCGTACATGCCGGTCAGGGTGCGGTGCTGCCGGAAGAACTGGGAGTACGAGCGGTAGACCTGGAACAGCGCCGCGAACAACGCAGCCAGCAGCAACACCGACCACCAGGTCGTCTCCAACGCGATCAGGACGAGCAGGCCCACCGAGGCGTTGATGGAGGTGGTGAGGAAGACCGAGGGCGCGGTACGCAGCGCCTCCCGGCCGGCCTGCCAACCCTGCAACAGCACGTGCACCCCGGCCACCGAGAGCAGACTGACCAGGGTGATCGTGTTGACCGCCAGGAAGAGGCTGCCCCAGGTGCCCGGCCCGACCCCCGCCAACGGCGGCAGGGCCAGCAGGAGCAGCCCCGCCAGCGAGGTGGCCGCCGCCGCCTTCGCCACGTTGAACCACAACTTGGCCGGCGCGAAGCGGTGCGACGCGCTCCAGATCAGCACGGAGAGCGTGTAGATCAGCACCACCGTCAGCGGTGGCAGAAAGAAGAGCGCGACGACGAGGGGCACCTCGGTCAACGTCACCCCGACCGACTGCCGCCGGACGATGACGTTCAGGACCGGGATGCTGATCCCCGTCATCGCCACGAAAATCAGGAACGCCAGGCCCCATTCCCCGAAGGAGGGGCGGGAGAGGACGCCGATCGCGGTGCTGAAGACGATGGCCAACAGGGCCAGGGGTGCGGTGATGAACCAGGCGCGTTCGGTGGACTTACGCCGCTGATCTCGGCTGGCCATGCGCCACCCTCTCCCTGAGAGACGTCGCCCCCAGGGCACCGGGAGCGGGAACGACGCCGGGGCTTAGCGCGCGCTGCCCATGGTCCAGACGACGTCCGCCATCTGCGCTCCGCCGTCGACGGAGCGGACGCCGGTGACGGCGAGTCCACCCAGGATGGTGGCGAGCACGAGGAGCGAGCCAAACAGCCGGCCCAGCCTTCGACCAGACATGATTGCTCCTGTCGAGAGAGTGTTCACGGGGGGATGGTGGAGGTTCCACGATCGTGCCACACCTCGGGTACCCAGAAAAGCGGGGAGAGCGGTGCTGGTCCGAGCAGCGGGTAGGTTCCGCCGTTCGGCCCACCACCGTCACCTCCCCGTGCCAGATCACCGGCACCAGGACGGGGTAGCAGCCTCCACGAATCGCTCAATGTCACTATCGACGCAAACCCGATCTTAACGGCGCGGAGCGGCTCTCCGGACAACAGGACAGCCTTCGACGTCAAAGGCCGCGACGACCGCTCCCGGAACCGTCACATCGATCACCATAGCTCATTTCGCCGGGTACGGAAGCGGCCTGTCGGGAGTCGACGGACTCCGCGCCAGATCAACGACAAAACGCGCGTACGGTGGCGAGCCGACCGACAGGCGAACCTCCTGTCCAGCGGCGGTCAACCGGTCGGCCGTATCCGACGGTTGCATCATTCGATGGAACGGTGTGCTCCGGACGACGAACCCGATATCTGGGAGACAACGCCCAATGTGACGGTGGACCATGTTCCGATGCCCAGCGAGAGCCCGCTCGCCCGTCTCCAGAACACCGCCGCCCTGTGGAGCGTCGGATCGGCTCCGGCGGCCAAGGTGATCAGGGCCGCCTGCGACTGCCTCGTGGCAGGGGTGGACAGTCCGACCCTGCGGATCGTGGCGGGCATCTCGCCTGTTCCCGGCAGCGAGAGTGACGAGCTGCGTCGTTGGCTCCGCGATGCTCTTACCGAACTCTCCCTGACCTTCTATCGGGAGGGAAGCCGGGAAGGTGCGGACGAAGCCGTCCGCATCATGGCCCGCCGGCTACTCGACGGGCAGATCACCTCCCGCGACCTCACCTCCTGGGCGTACGGGTTCATCACCCGGGACGGCACTCCCCTCGCGGCCGAACTCATCGCCCTGGACGACGCGTACGAGTGCGTCGAGGCCGTCGTCCATGACGGGCACCCATATCCCAGGGAAGCGGCTGCGAAGGTCGATGCGGACGTGATTGCCGAAGCTCGACGCCTGATCGGCGACACCGCGACGGAGGACGGCTGAACCACCGCCCCACCCGCCCAGGGGCGGGTGGGATAGCCAACCCGGTTCGGGGGTATGTCGGCCGCTATGGCAGGTCAGAACGGGTCGGTGGACGCGGAGCACGCGCGCCCGGCGGGGGTCGACGACGCGACCGTCGAGGCGCTGGGCAAGCTGAGCGAGGCATTGGAGACGATCCACCGGGTACGCGGACACCTGTACTCCGCGCACCAGCTCGTCGGCGGCGCGGACCTCACCCTCGACCGGGTGGTGGCGCTGCTCCGCGAGGCCGGGCACGACGAGGTGGCCGACCGGGTCGAGCACGAGCTGTTGGGGCGCAACCTGCTCCCCGGTCGGTGGACGTTCCAGATCGTGGAGGAGTTCGACGACGGCTACTACGCCACGTTCCAGGAGATCGAGCGGGACGCGCGGGAGAAGCTGGCCGGCGGTCGGCGGCACATCTACGAGGCGGAGATGAAGCAGCGGCGGCGTACCCACGGGATGCCTGGGCACGAGGCCACGCCGGAGTCGACGCGGCCGGGCCGGAACGGGCGCTGACCGACCCGACGTGGCCGAGGCCGGTGATCGGCCCGACGTCGGCTGGGCGCGTGACCGGCCCGACGTGCCGGGATGGGGCGGATGATCGACTCGAGTGGGGCGATGTAGCGGTATCGGGGCCAGCCCGATACCGCTACATCGCCCCACCGGCGAGACGGATGGGGGTCACCACTGGCGGCGCACGGTGGCTTTGGGGCCGGTGACCAGGGTGGCGGGCGGGACGTCGTCGGCGACCACCGCGCCGGCCGCCACCACGGCGTCGCGGCCGATGCGGACGCCGGGGAGGACGGTCGCGCCGGCCCCGATCCAGACGTTCTCCGCCACGTCGATGGGCGCACCGGTCAGCCACTCCCGCCGTTGCACGGGGTCGACCGGGTGGCCGAGGGTGATGAAGGTGGCCTTCGGGCCGACCATGACGCCCTCGCCGAGCCGGATGCCGGCGTAGTCGAGGAACGTGCAGTTCTGGTTGACGAACACCCGCTCTGCGATGTCCAGATTGAGCCCGTGGTCGGTGTAGAACGGCGGATAGATGGTGACCCGCGCCGGCAACGGTCGCCCGAGAAGCTGTGTGAACAACTCCGCCCGGCCGGCATCCTCGGCGAACGGCAGAACGTTCAGCCGGGAGGTCAGCTCGGTGGCCCGCAGCACCCTCGCCGCCATCGCCTGGAACTCGGGGCTGTGGATACGCAGGAAACGGTCGTCGGACATCCCGCGATCCTCGCCGATGCGGCGGACCCGGGGGCGCTGCGGGCCACCGCCGTTCACCGCCGCTCCCCCGCCTGCCCCGACGGGCCGACCGGTGCCCGCATGAGCCGACGCGCCTGGGTCAACTCCTCGATGAGCCGGTCGACCTGCCCGCTCGACAGCAGCACCGCCTGGGTGCCGCCGTACCGGGTGGCGTCCAGCTTGATCGACGGTTCGCGCCTGATGAACCGGTCGACGAGCAGTTGCAGGTTCACCCAGCCGGTCTGCTCCCGCCCCACGGTGGCGAGGAACCCCCTGTGCATCGGATCGTTCGGCCCACACCCCCGACACCACACCGGACAGACCACCGGCCGACCCCCCTCACTCATCGCCATCCCCCAGCCGGCCCGCATCGTCCTGCCCGGCGCGGTCCTCGTCCGCGTCGTTCTGCTCGGCCGCGTGGGTCAGGAGCTCGCGCAGCTGCTCGGCCAGTGCGGCGGCCTGGGGCAGGGACAACTCGGCCCAGGCGTTGCCGGCCCGGCCCGCCACGTGCACGGTGACGAGCGGCGCCATCGGGGTCGCCGCGCTGATCAGGTACGTCATGACGAGGCCACTCGCCCGAGTCTCGCCGACCCGGTGCATCGGGCCACGGTGGCGGCGGGCCATGTGCGGCAGCACCGGCGGAACCAGGTGGCCGCAGCGCTCGGGGGTACACCACCGCGGGTGGGTGGTGCCGGCGACCGATCTTCCGGTACGGGTCATCGCGGCCACCGCCCGCCGCCACACCGGTACGCCTGGGCCAGGGTCAGCAGCGGCGCATGCCACAGCGCAAGGGGCTCACGTCTGACACCGACAGCCCTGGCCGACACCGGGAACCTGATCACGTTGGGGATCGACATCGCCCATCCTTCCTCGTCCCACTCGTCACCGACTCCTGCGCACTACGCATAGTCGGCAAGTCATATAGAGGACTATAGGTAGACTGCGAGCGGGCAAGCAAGACCTCTATAGGACCAATTCAGGAAAGCCGGACGCTACTGTGTTCCACAGGGATAGACCTCCACAGGACCCGCGCGGATAGGGCGGACATGACCGAGGATCTTGGTGCTCGGGCACCCAAGTACCTACAGATCGCAGCTCAGCTGCGGCGGGAGGTCCGCGAGGGCATGTTCAAGCCGGACAACCGCCTTCCCGCCGAGACAGCCCTCGCGGAACGGTTCCGGGTCAGCCCGGTAACCCTCCGGAACGCCATCGGCGTCCTTCGCGCCGAAGGGTTGATCGAGTCCCGCCACGGCGTCGGCACGTTCGTCCGCGAGAGCCGGCGACTGCACCGCCGATCCCGCGACCGCTACGGACGTGCCCGTCAGGACCGACAACTCCTGACCTCGCACCTCCGGCACGAGATCGTCTTCGCCGGGCGAGTACCGGTCCCGGCGCACATCGCCGAGGTCATGGGCGTCGAGCCCGACACGGAGGTGGTGGTCCGTCGCCGCCACCTCTTCGATCGGGAGACCGGCAAGCCCGAGGAGATCGGTGCCAGCTACCTCCCCGCCGAGATCGCCACCGGCACCTTCCTGGAGGAGCCCACGGTGACACCCAAGGGCCTGTTCCTCTGCGTCGAAGACCTGAGCGGCAAGCGCTACGCGACGGCGCGGGACCAGTGGATCGCCCGCCTTCCCACGGCCGAGGAATCGGCACTCCTCGGGCTTTTCACAGGCACCCCGGTCATGCACGTGATCCACACGGCCCGAGCCGAGGACGACACCATCCTCGAAGTATCCGAATCGATCTGGCCCGCCGACCGAATCATGATTATCGACGAGTACGCCGTGGAGCCGACGGCCACTGCGCCGGACGCGCCGTCCGACGTCTGACAGGAGTACGCCGTGTCGCTCGCCGACCTTCCACCCGGGCAGCACGCCGACCGGGTCCGTAACCACTGGTGGTGGCGACCCGGGTGGCGCGTCGGCCGGCGCTTCTACGCCTTCCACGTCACCTTCGAGAACCAGCCCGAGCTGTACCGGCTGGCTGACTCCTACCGGTCGGCGCTGGGCACGGCCCCTGCCCTGACTCTCATCCCTGATAGGTGGCTGCACCTCACCATGCAGGGCATCGGCTTCACCGACGAGGTTGCCGACGACACATTGGCCGCGATCATCGACGAGGCCCGGGGCCGGCTCGCCCGCCTGAGTCCGGTCGACGTCCAGTTCGGTGAGGTCGTCGTCGCGGACGAGGCCATCGTCATGCCGGCGACGCCCGCAGAAGCCGTGAACCGGCTTCGCACCACCACCCGGGCTGCTGTCGGCCAGATTCTCGGGGACGCGAACGTACCCGAGGATTCCCACCGGTTCCGGCCACACGTCAGCGTCGCCTACCTGACGACCGAAGGGCCAGCCGAGCCCTACGTCCGCGCCGTCGCGGTGACCGAGCCGATGGCCGCCGCCGTTCGGATCACCCACGTCGACGTCATCGACATGCACCGAGACCGCCAGATGTACGAGTGGTCTCCGATCGCACGGCTACCGCTCCTGGGCCCTGCACACAGCAACACGTCCGCGATCCCGACCGAGGAAACCCAGATGACGCAAACCGCCATCCGCGCTGACGTGAACGGCCTGGACTACGAGATGCCCGTTGAAGACTGACCGCCCGCGCATCAGCCGGGCCGGTGTCGCCCGGGTGGCAGCTCTCGCACTGCTGTGGGGCTCCGGCTTCCTCTGGATCAAGCTCGCGTTGCGCGGCTTCAACCCGGTGCAGATCGTGTTCGCCCGGCTCCTGCTCGGCTTCCTGATCCTGACCCCGATCGCCCTGTCCCGGGGACTCCGCTTTCCGAGACAGGGACGGCTCTGGGGTCACCTGTTCCTGGCGGCCCTGGTCGCCAACGCCGTGCCGTACCTGCTGTTCGGCATCGCTGAGGAGACGATCGGGTCGAACGTGGCCGGGGTGCTCAACGCGACCACGCCGCTCTGGACGTTGCTCCTGGCATTCCTCGTCGGCGTCGATCGGGCCGTCACCATGAAGAAGGCCGCCGGGTTCGCCCTCGGTTTCCTCGGTGTCGTGGTCATCTTCTCGCCGTGGGAGTCCGCGAGTGAGATCGCCAGTTGGGGCGGACTCGCCTGCCTCGCCGCTGCGGCCAGTTACGGGCTCGGCTACGTCTACATGGGCCGGTACCTGACCGGGCGCGGAATACCGCCACTCATGCTGTCGGCGGCCCAACTCGGCGCGGCTACCGTGCTGCTTGTTCCGGCGCTGCCGTTCGCCGGCCTGGAGTCGCCGGTGTGGCGGCTTGATGCGGTGGTGAGCCTGCTCGTGCTCGGGGTGCTCGGCACCGGGGCCGCCTATGTCCTGAACTACCGCATCATCGACGACGAGGGACCGACCGCCGCTTCAGTGGTCACCTATCTGCTGCCCGTCGTCGCCGCACTCCTCGGCTGGGTGATCCTCCGCGAGGCCGTAACGACCGCGATCGTGGCCGGCATCGCCCTGGTCCTCGCCGGGGTCACCCTGACCCGGAAACGTTCCGCCGAAATCGGATAACCCACACGTCACATCGATCAGCAATCCTCGTACTCGGGTGGTTCGGATTAGCCGGGCCACCCGGATGGTCACCGAGTCGAAGCCGGCCACCGACACCATCCGCCGGATCGGATCATCGCCCCTGAACCGTGTAGAGGACGCTGATGCAGGTCGTCATGGCAACCAGCCCGGCCAAGCCCGACCAGCCCAACGAAGACTTCACCGGTGCCGTACCGAATGCCGTCGTCCTGCTCGACGGTGCCGGTCTGTCCGGCACCACATCGACCTGTCTCCACGGCGTCGCCTGGTACACCCGCAGGCTCGGCGGGGCGCTGCTCGCCCAACTGGCGGCCGGCGACGGGCGGGACCTCACCGCCATCCTCGGCCAGGCCATCGCACAGGTTGCCAACGCGCACCGGGACACCTGCGACATCAGTGACCCGAGCAGTCCGTCAGCGACCGTCACCATCTTCCGGGTCGACGGCGACCGCGCCGATTACCTCGCGCTCGCCGACTCCGTACTGGTCCTCGACCACGCCGGGGACGCCCCCGAAGTAATCACCGATGGCCGGGTGGACGCCGTCGGCAGCCGCTACCGCGCCGCGATCGATGCCGCCCCGAACGGAACTGTCGAACACGACCAGGCGCTCCTCGAATACGTCGAAGCCCTCCGCACCCACCGCAACCAGCCCGGCGGTTTCTGGGTCGCCGCCGACGACCCGGGGGCGGCGGCGGAAGCGCTGACCGGGAGCTGGCCTGTCTCGGGACTCAGGGGTGCCGTTCTACTCAGTGACGGGGCCAGCCGCATCGTGGACCAGTTCGCCCTGGCGGACTGGCCGGCAGTTCTCGCCCTCATCGCTGGGGAAGGGCCAGCCGAGGTCATCCGACAGGTCCGCGCGGCAGAGGCCAATGATCCGCAGGGCAAAAGGTGGCCGCGCGCCAAGGCATACGACGACGCCACTCTGGCCGAGTGCACCCGGTTTCCCGCCCGACAGGCACCCGCTGGATCGGGCTTCACTCCCGCAGCGAACATGATCGAACGGTGACACGTATGCCACGCAGGTGGCCGGGTCGACCGGTCGGAGTGGGACGAAAGTGAGACTCACGTAGGAAGCCCCTGACCAGCGTTCGCGCTGGTCAGGGGCTTCCTACGTGCACCTGGTGGCGGGTAGAGGATTCGAACCTCTGTAGCTTTCGCGACGGATTTACAGTCCGCTCCCATTGGCCGCTCGGGCAACCCGCCAGGGCGTACCACCGCGTCGTAACGCGGCGGCGGAAGCAAGGATAGCGGTCACCCCCCGGGGCGTGGCAACCGGGTACCGTCAGAGGGTCGTGGGGCTGGTCAGCACCACGACGACCCTGACAGACCGCCGGACAGCAGGAGCATCAGCATGGCAGCGAACCCGTCGTTCGACATCGTGAGCAAGGTCGACCGGCAGGAGGTCGACAACGCCCTCCGCCAGACGGAGAAGGAGCTTGCCCAGCGGTTCGACTTCCGTGGCACCGGCGCCGAGATCTCCTGGTCGGGAGAGGAGGCGATCAGCCTCCAGGCGGAGACCGAGGAGCGGGTCGCCGCCGCGCTCGACGTGTTCAAGGAGAAGTTGGTCAAGCGGAACATCTCGTTGAAGTCGCTGGACGCCGGTGACCCGCGCTCCTCGGGCAAGATCTTCAAGATCGACGCCAAGGTGATCCAGGGCATCGAGTCGGAGAAGGCCAAGGCGATCAGCAAGAAGATCCGCGAGGAGGGCCCGAAGGGCGTGCAGGCGCAGATCCAGGGCGACCAGCTCCGGGTGACCGGCAAGAAGAAGGACGACCTCCAGGCCGTCATCTCGCTGCTCAAGGGCGAGGACTTCGGGGTGGCCCTCCAGTTCACCAACTACAGGTAGCCAAGCCCTGGCCAGCCTGGTAGCCGGGCCAGACACGCCCTGCAACTGGGCAAACGTCGTCACCAGTGGTCGTCGTTGGTCGCTCATGATCGGCCTCCGACGGCCTGGTGACGGCCTGGCCTGGTCCCGTCTCCGCTGCCGGTCTCCGACGCCCAGCCCGGTTGCTGTCACCACTGCTGTCGACAGCAACCGGACCTCCCGCCTCCTGGGGCCTCACTGGACTCTCAGTTTGGGAAGTGTCTTGATCGCTAGGCAGACCATCGTGAACCTGCTGGTGATAAGGCTCGTCGTTGAGAAAGCGAGTGAGAGTCCGGGCAGGCGACTCCCCGTTGCTGACCCCTGTTGACCCGACTGTCAGGCACGCAGCCGGCACACCCCAGGCCCTGGGAGACTGAGCCTTTCCGCGTAACGGGTCGTGGCGTTGGGTGATCAGGTTGTGCGGTTGTGCTCGACGTGCAGGAGTACGAGGGCCGCTGCGGTGATCCTG